>CALKVR010000776.1 GCA_938004815.1 uncultured Polyangiaceae bacterium
CCGTCGACTACGTATCAACCCAAACCGACCGTCTCGTTCACGCCGAACCAGTACAGTTTCCCGTACCCGAGCCCCAGTACGCCTCGCGCGAGGAACAGGTCGACGCCCTCTTCAAGGAGACCGACGCCAGCAGCCGCGACGCGCTCGTACGCGACGTCCGACTCCAGGTGGCGGCCTTCACCGCGGCCGACCTCGAGCGCGACGACACGACCGAGGACGCGGTGGTCGATGCTCATCACCGCAAGGCTGCGCTAGCGGCCATCCGCGAGGTCGTCGGCAATTGGGATGAACGCGAGCAGCGTCTCTACCGGATGCTCTATCCGGAGGAGGCTACAAATGCTGAGGCCGCCGAGGCCCTCGGTGTCGCCGAGCGCACGGTGATCCGCATGGCGCACCGGATCAGGGAGAAGCTCGGTGAGGCGCTGGCGGGGCTCGTCTCGTCGTAAGTCCGCCACGCCCCACCCACCAGAGGCTACTTCACCCATTTGACGGTCAGGCGGCGAAACATCTGCAGGACGTTGATGTGCTCGACGTCGAAGGCGTCGCAGACATCGGGGACCTTGGGCCTGCCTCCGTGGCTGGGCTTCTCTTCCGTAACGACAACCGAGCCGGTGATGTTGAGAGCATGCGCGACCAGCCACGGGTCTGCAGAGTCTTCGATGCCACGGGTCAAGGTTGGGAACTTCGCAACCACGCGGTTCATATCCGTGACGACGCGTGGGGTTTCTCTCAGCACAACGCTCGGTTGCACAATTCGGAGCCAAGCGGACACGCCCTTCTTCCCATCCCCGGTTTCGTTGAGTGCTTGGCGCGGGGTTCTAATCACCTCTTGGATGGCGTAGTCGCGGATCAGGTCCCAGAGTCGTGCGAAGACATCCGGTGGATATCGATGCTCGAAGGCGGAGATCCAGGCATCTGCATCGACAATGAAACTCTGGCTCTTGACGCGACTCACGACGCTCTCCGAACGGCACGCCTGGCCAGGTCGCTCGCGAGCTGATCGAGACCATTCACGCTTGTGCGAAGGTGGGTCGCGGCACGATGACCCGTCAGGACGCCACGTTGAAACGCCTCGAGGACCAGCCGAGAAAAGCGCTCGCCGTTCTGGGACAGAACAACGACGCGATGGGTACCGCCCCCGCCGGATTCAGAACGGGCAAGGTCTGCCTCCTTTCGCTGGAAAGCTCCACGCCGCGCCATGTAGGTGTCCAGCGGGACAACACCGACGGTCACAAGCCGCAGCAAGAGCGCTTGTTCACTCACCGAGAAGCTGCGCGCGACGTTGCTCAGTTGCGCGAACGTCGGCACGTGACTGACTCTGTGCGCGGCCAGGGCAGCGTGAACCGCGGATGACGGCATCAAGGCCGCTGCGGCGACTCTATTGCAGAACCACTCGACGCCTTCGTCGTGCAGGTCGCACAACCCACCCTGACGCAATCCTAGGTGTGCGAGCTCGTGAAACAGCGTGAACGACCTTCGCCTCGGACTGTCCGACGCGCGAAGCACTAGCAACGGAAGCAGCTCGTAGTGGAGCGAGAATCCGCTAACCGATGCGAGATCCGCGCCCGGTGCTTGGAAGACGAGCGCCCCCGCTTCCTCGGCGGCAACCTTCCGCGCACCAAGCACCTCGTAGTCGGAACCGTCATCACCCGAGTTCGGATGCGGCAGGGACGGTCCCAGGGCGTCGCGCAAGCGCGACCCTGCGACCTCTGGATCGTCGTCGACTCGACACCCGAACGGGAACGACTCCAGTTTCTCGTTGAGCTCTGCTGCTAGATCCAGAGCGGTCTCGCGGCGCTCCTTCGCGCGCCTAACCTGCAAGATCAGGCCTGGACTCTTGCGGTGGTCGTCGGCCCGGAAGTCTTTGGGAAAAGCGGTATCTTCGACGGGCGGGGAGTCGAGGTAGAGCACCGCCGTGGGTCGACGAAACATCGCCGCCAAGTCGTCAACCCGACCGTAGGTTACGGACGCCTGACCGGCTTCCCATTTCGCAACTGTCTCGACCCGGACCTGCAGACGAGCGGCGACATCCTCGAGTTCGTACCCGGCGCTCTCGCGGGCCCAGCGGATCATCGCTGGGTTGATCGGCGCCGCCTCGGAAGCCATCGCGTCAGCCTACCTTGCTGCGCTCTCCGCGCTGCTAGAACTTGGCAAGCCTGCCGAAACCTTGCCCGCCGTCGCCTAGGCCCGCTTCCTCTGCTCCGCCAGCCCCATCCTGATCAGCAGATCCCGCCGCCCGATCGCCGCGTGCGCGATCTCGGCCCACTCGCCATACCAGTCGCGTAGTCGGCCCAACGCCTCGACGCGCTCGCGGGTGCGCTGCTCGCGCCGCTCGCCATCGTCGGCCACGGGGCTCGATCGCTTCGCGATGGCGAGCAGGCCGCGAAGGCGATCGCGCTCGTTCGCGGCAAGGATGCGGCGTTCGAGGATCTCGATCGCCCGGTGATCGTCGCTGGCGACGCCGCCGGCATGGGCTCGCTCGGCAAGCGCGTCGATCCGTTCGAGCAAGATGTCGAGCGCGAGCACCGCCGCCGCTCCCCTGCCCGGGCCGATGCCGCCGAGGAGAAAGGCCGCCTGCTCGGGGAAGCGTCGGCTCAGAGTGGCGCTCGCGATGCGGAAGATCTTCTCGTCGATGGTGCCCAGCTCGCTGATGGCGGCGCGCACATCGTCATCGCTGCGATCGGCTTCGCCATCGGGGGCTCGGTAGCCGGCAGCGGCATGGAGGAGGCGCCAGCCCTCGTGGTGGTCGGCCTCGGACCAGCCGTGCTCGGCGAGCGGCTCACGAATGGCCGACTCGCCGGCGATGCTGCGGAGGAGCCTGAGGACGCGCTCGGGCATCGTCTCCAGCGTCCGGCGGCCGACGGCTGAGCCGATCCGTGACGTGGTTTGGGCCGGCTTCTCGGTGCTCACGCCCGGGACTCGTCACGAGGTGGGCCAAAGTGACAGCCGGAGCTGATCTTCTTGCCCGCACCAGAGCGGTGCACGCCCCTGCCGGACCACTGCACGCAGCTGCGGTGACCGGTGCACGGCTCCACAGACCCCCTGCAAACTGGAGCCAGCCTATTTCTCGGCCTTGCACCGGCTTGATCGTCAGCCGCACCGAGCCTCGCCGCGTGAAGCCTGGCGACAACTCCGGCGGAAAGATGACCGATGTTGAGCAACTCCGACCGAAACGCCCACGCGGCCTGGCCATGCGAAGAGCTGCACCGCCACCTCGAGCTCAACTTTTTCACCTGGCCCTGTCACCCCGAGCGCGGTCGCGACGAGTCAGGGTTGAAGCGGCGCCGCGAGGTGCGATGGCCGCTCAAATGGAGATGACGATGAGCATGACGATCCCCGGGTCGGTCGGCACGACTGCGCCCACGAACAACGGTTCTTCCACCACCAATCCGAGCGACGCTGCGATAATGACAGTTACGTCCTCTTTTCCTCCCGATGTGACGCGCAAGACGCTGGAGGGCACGGTCGAGCGCGCCCTCTCGTTCCTGCGCGGCGTCGCGGGTGAGAAGCGCATCCGCGAGGTCCTGCACAAGCACGGCTACTCGGACGCGCATCAGCAAGAGGGCTGGCGCCGGCTCTCGGTCGCGGCGGGTTTTCATCAGCCGCTCGGAGCGCAGGACGACAACGACGTCGCCGTGCGCAACGCCATCACCGAGATCGACGCGATCGACGAGCAGGTCTTTCGCGTCACTTCGGCGAGCGTGTCGCGCCGACTTCCGATCCAGGGCGACTTTCTCCTCGGTGGGATCGCTCCGGGACGCGGCGCGGCGTCGGTGCTCAACCTCGAGATTCTGCTCGATCGCATCGATCAGCTCGAGACGGGTGCCGGCCGTGAGGCGACCTCGGTGCCGGACCGGGCGACGGTCCAGCTGCTCTCGCAACGCGGTCTCTCCATCGCGGAGCGCGAGCGGCTTCGCCAGCTCATCAACGTGGCGAAGCGGTCGAACCCGGTCGACACGAACCCGACGGCGTCGGAGGAGCGCGACAAGCAGTACGTCGCGAACCTGCAGGCGCTCCGCGAGTGGTACGAAGAGTGGTCCGAGATCGCGCGCGCGCTCTTCACGCGTCGCGACTACCTGATCCGCTTGGGTATGGCGTCGACCCGCCGCTCGAGCGCAGTCGAGGAGGAGGCAGAGGCGCCCGTGGCGGCACCGGTCAGCCCGGCTGATCCTGGGGTGTGACGTGATGAGTGCAGGATGCGAGGCGCGCGGAGGGCAGCCGCGTGCCTCGCATCAGGACTCTCCGGCGCCTGGCGTGTGCGCTTCTCTTCATGCAACGCACATCTCCTAGCGGTCGTTTCGCAGCCGATGCATGCACACGCCTTTCCGAGTCTCCCGACCGCTTTACTTCGTCGCTCGTTCCGCGCGTCGGGGCGCGAGAGTGGTCCGTGTCGTAGGCAGGCTCAGCTCTGTTCGGGCGCGTAGTCGAACGGGTCGCAGGTACCGCATTGAGATTCCGCGCAACCGGCGAGCAAGTCGTAGCCCCAGACGGCGTCGGGGTAGCTTTCGCGGCACCCGTTCGTGCAAGTGCTGTCGAGCGGATCGCACGCATCGAGACACGCTGCGAGCTCGCCGCAGTCGGGGGTGAGGTCGAAGCACGACTGGAGGGCTCCGCAGCACTTGCTCTCGAAGCACGACGCGCAATCGTCCGTCCCCAGGTCCAGGTAGCACTGTGGGATGCCTCCGCCGGTCGGCATCGTCGTTCCCGCGGTCGCGCCGGTGCCGTACGACGCAGCCGTGGTCGGCATCCCCGGGTAGGGCTCCTGCGCGGTGTACCCGCCGCTGCCGTCGTCATCGCCGCCGCCTGGCCCGGAGCTGATGTCGCACCCCATCGCGGCCGACGCGATTGCGCCGATCCCGACGACCATCGCCACCGTCGGCGGCAAGCGCGGCGTCGATCGAACCGTGCCGCAATGCGGGCACGCGCCGTCGGCTCGCATCATGTGTCGACCACAACCGGCGCAAACGACCAAGGAAGGACGGGACATGCCACCGACTAGTGCAGCGCTCGTGCCAGCGACGCCGGGCCGACGTATGCACGAGAAGAAGGGCTGGTCCGCGAGCGAGACCATGATCGGTGCCGAGTTGGCCCGGCGGGCCTAGGCACGTCCTGGCACAGACCGGCCGGTACCCCCCGTCGAGATCACCGTGCAGACCGCGATCCTATGGGCGTAACCTGGAGAAGCGCGCTACGGCACACATCTTCCTTGCAGCTCCTAGGAACCCCATGACCACGACCACCGAGCCCGTCCGCGTCATCCGCCCCGGAGAAGAGAGCGAGGCCCACCCGGTCTACGTCGTCTGGGAGATCACGACGAAGTGCGACCAGCCCTGTCAGCATTGCGGCACGCGCGCGGGGCCGGCGCGGCCGGTCGAGCTCTCGACCGAGGAGGCGCTCGAGGTCGCGCAGGCCCTGGTCGATCTGAATGCCCGTGAGGTCACCCTCATCGGCGGCGAGGCGTACCTGCGCCAGGACGTGACCCAGCTGATTTCGTACCTCGCCGATCGCAACGTGCGCGTCACGATGCAGACGGGAGGGCGCGCGTTGACGAAGGAGCGCGCCCAGACGTTCCGCAACGCCGGGCTCGCCGGGCTCGGCGTCTCGATCGACGGGCCCGCGATCGCCCATGACAAGCTGCGCGGAAATCTCGGCAGCTACCGCGCCGCCGTCAACGCGCTCGACAACGCCCGAGACGTCGGCCTCGCGCTCGGTTCGAACACGCAGATCAATCGCCTCAACATGCACCTCTTGAAGGAGCACGCGGCGATGTTGCAGTCCAAGGGCGTGGAGGCGTGGCAGGTCCAGCTCACCGGCCCCCTCGGCCGCGCTGCCGATCAGCCCGACTGGATCATCGAGCCGTGGATGATCGTTCCGATCGTCGACACCCTCGCCGAGATTCAGCGCGAGGCCATCGAGAAGTGGGACGGGAAAGGCGTCTGCTTCAACGTCTTCGCCAACAACAACATCGGGTACTTCGGCCCGCACGAGACGGTGCTGCGCTCGCTCCCCGGTCGATCCGATGCGCACTGGCAGGGCTGCCAAGCCGGCATCTTCGTGATGGGCATCGAGTCCGACGGCACCGTGAAGGCGTGCCCCACGCTGCCGACCGCCCCGTACGCCGGCGGCAACGTAAAGGACAAAGGCCTGGCCGAGCTCTGGGCCGAGTCCGAGCGGATCCGGTTCTCTCGAGACCGCACGAGCGACGAGCTCTGGGGGCACTGCAAGACTTGCTACTACGCCGAGGTGTGCCGCGGCGGCTGCTCGTGGACGGCCCACACCACCCTCGGCAAGCGCGGAAACAACCCGTTCTGTTACCACCGCGTGACCGAGCTCCAGAAGAAGGGCATCCGCGAGCGGCTGGTGCACCGCGAGCGCGCCCCCAAGCAGATGTACGACTTCGGTCGCTTCGATCTGGTCGAGGAGCCCTGGTCACCCGACGGCGGCGAGCAGCTCGTGCAGCTCCGCCGGAACTGACGCCCCCACGTCAGCCGCAGCTGAACGGGCAAACATCGTCGATCACGCAGACCTCCCAGGCACTGGCGGTGGCCGCGCCGTTCGGAAAGTCGCCCAAGCAAGTTCCGGGAGTCTGCATCTGGAGGCACTGGACGCCGTCGTTCAGACAGTAGCAGTCGAGCTCGGGGCCCGGCTCGAGCTGGCCGTCGAAGTTGCCATCGCACGACTCGATGCACGCGTAGTACGGACAGCATTGGGGATCGCTGGCACCGGGGCAGTCGAAGCTCCCGTCGCCGAAGCATGCCGTGAAGGCGCCAAGGCACGCGCCGCCGTCGAGGGCCGTGCTCGAGTCACCGAGGACGGAGCATTCGAGGCAGCCGCTCCTGGGGGTAAAGCCATCGCCCGAGCACACCCCGATGTCGTCGCAGGTGCCGAGGCCGGACGCCGCCGAGCTCACGACACCCGTGTTGCTCGACGCGACTTGGGTCGCGTTGGCGCTCTTGGTGGCGGTCGCGTTGACGCTCGCCTTGCCCGAAGTGACAGCCGCGTCGTCGGAGCCGCCGGCGCCGCCCTCACCGTCGGTGATGAAAACGGTGCTCCCGCACGCGAAGAGGCCCAGCGTCGACACGAACGTTCCCGCGATGATCCGAGCGATGCGCATGGGGTGATCTCAGGGGCAGATGTTGAAGCACACGTCTTGGTAGAGGCAGGTGTCCCACTCGACGGCCGCTAGGAGGCCGTTCGGGTAGTCCCCGAAGCACGTCCCGGGAAGCTGGTTCATCACGCATTGAACATCGTCGTTCGTGCAGAAGCAGTCGAGCTCGGCCCCGGCGTCGATGACCCCATCGTTGTTGAGGTCGCAGGAGTAGATGCAGTCATAGAGTGGGCAGCACTCGGGCTCGCCCGCTCCGGCGCACCCCTCGCTCCCGTCCCCGAAGCAGTTGGAGAACGCCGGGGCGCAGGCGCCGCCGTCGACCGCCACCGAGGAATCACCGAGGACCGCGCACTCCGTGCACCCGCTCCACGGGGTCGCCCCGTCGCCCACGCAGACGCCGATGTCGCTGCAGTATCCCAGGCTGGACCCGACGGATGTGACCACGACCGAGCCGTTTGACACGTTCGAGCTCGCGACGTTCGTGGCGTTGGTGGCCTTGGCCGACGAGGTCTTCGCTCCGGTCGACTTGCCGGAGGTGCCTACGTTGGCCGAGCCGCCCGAGCCCCCTTCACCGTCGGTGATGAGCACGGTGCTTCCGCACGCGGAGGCGATGAGCACCAAGACGGCAGAGGCGATCGAGAAGGGCGTCGTGCGCATGGGGAACCCTGAGGCTACCAGCAGCTGGGACAGGCGATCACGAACGCGCAGTCCTCCCACGCTATCGCGGTCTGAAAGCCCTTCGGGTAGTCGCCCGCGCAGGTGCCGGGCCCCTGGGTCGCCGCGCATCCGGTGCCATCGTTCGTGCACAGGCAGTCGAGCTCGGGGCCAGGGTCGATGAAGCCGTTCCCGTTCGTGTCACACGCTTGAAGGCAATCGTAAAGCGGGCAACACTCGGGATCGCTAGCGCCCGTGCACGCTTCACTGTCGTCACCGAAGCATGCTGCGAACTCGTCGGCGCATTCGCCGCCGTCGCTGGCGACGCTGGAGTCACCGAGCACAGCGCACTCGATGCAGCCCGACGCCGGAGTGACTCCGTCTCCTTGGCAAGAGCTGAGGTCGTCGCAGGTTTCGATCTGGTTTGTGCCCGAGCCCGACGTCGCAGGCGAGCCGTAGGAAGCACTGGTCGAGAATCCAGCGCTGTAAGAAGGATCGTCATCCCATCCGTACGCAGCGCCGCTGCCCTCCGTGTCCGAATCCGATCCAGACGCGATGCTGCTGCACGCCGCGCCGCCGATAGCGCCGACGCCGATCAGCACCGCCACGACGGCGACAGGCACCCCCTCTCGCGGTGTGGACGGAAGTCCACAGTGAGGACAACCGTCCTCGGTCCGAAAACGATGTCGTCCGCACGAGCGGCAGCTGATCAAGGCGGCGCGCCGAGTGCGCTCAAGGCAAAGACGAGAAGTCGGTCGGTCTCGCTGCGCAGCACGTGATGATGACAGGCCGAACAGGCCGACAAGGAAGTATCGCGCATGACCACCTCGCGATTCGAAGTTAGGTCAGCGAGCGTACCACGCCGAGGTCAGCTGCCGCAGGTGTTGGCGCAGACATTCTCCACGGCGCACTGCTCCCAACCCAAAGCGCTCAGACGCCCATCGGGGAAGTCGCCGAGGCAGGTCCCCGCCAACTGCATCGGCGAGCAGGTCCCCTCACCATCGTTCGTGCAGAAGCAATCGAGCTCGATGCCAGGGTCGATGATGCCGTCCAAGTCGACGTCGCACGCCGCTTCGCAATCCAGATACGCGCAACACTGCGGCTCGAGCGCCCCGTCGCACGTGGCCATGCTCACCCCGAAACACACGTCGAACTCTGCCGCACAGGCACCGCTGTCCGACGCCGGGTGGGAGTCGTCGAACCCGGCGCAGGGAAGGCACCCGCTGAAAGGGTCGAAGCCGTCACCTTCACAGAGCTCGAGGTCGTCGCAGGTCCAGCCCCCGCCGGAGCTTGCCGGCGTTCCGTACGACGATGTCGCGGACCAGCCACTGGTCGTGGAGGCGGTGGTCGACTTGGCGCTCTTGCTCGAGCCCGATGCCGCCGTTCCGGAACCGCCGCCCGCTCCGGAGCCGCCCGTGCCCTCGTCCGAATCGGAGGCGATGCTGCTGCAGCCCAGCGCGCCCGCCCCGACGCCGACCAGCGCCACCAGGGTGAGCACGGTGCGGCAGTGCGGGCACACGCGCTCTCGGCGAAGCACGTGGCAGCCACACCTCGAACAGGTGGAGAGGTCGATCCCTAGTGTCAATTGCCCCCGCAGCTGTTCGGACAGACGTCGTCGTAGAGGCAGCCCTCCCACGCGACCGCGGTCTGCAGGCCCGTCGGGTAGTCACCACGGCACGTGCCGGGAGCCGAGTTGCCGGTGCACTGAAGGCCGTCGTTGGTGCAGAGGCAGTCGAGCTCGCTGCCAGCATCGATGGTGCCGTTCGAGTTGGCGTCGCAGGCGTCGATGCAGTCGTAGAACTGACAGCAGGTCGGGTCGCCGGCGCCGGTGCAGTCCGAGCTGCCATCGCCGAAGCACGCCGAGAACTCGTCGGCGCATGCGCCGCCGTCGACCGCGACGAAGCCGTCACCCAGCACCGCGCACTCCATGCATCCGGAGTACGGGTTCGAGCCGTCGCCCTCGCAGTTGCCTTGGTTGTCACACCCGCCCGAGCTCGTGGTCGGCCCGCTGCCGTACGACGACGCGACGGTGTTCACGGTCGACTGCTGCGTGGTGCTCTGCGCAGTCTGTCCGGTGCTCTTGGTGGTGGCAGCGCTGGTCTTCTGCGTCGCGCTGCCGGTGCTGGCGGCGCCGCCATCGCCACCGGCGCCACCGCCGCCTTCTTCGGAGTCCGAGATGGTGCTGCTGCACGCGGCGCCGCCCAGCGCGCCGACGCCGACGAGCACGGCAACCACCGAGGCCTTGGCCGTCGCCGGGAGCGAGCGCGACCGCTGCTCGCGCCGGTGACCGCAGTGCGGGCACGCACCATCTCGACCGAAGACGAGCTGGCCACACGCTGCACAAGGAGCCAAACCACCGAGCATGAGGACCTCCAAGGAAAGATCAGGACGGAATCGTCACGGCATGATGCAGCCGGGACAGCTCGTCTCGGCGCACTGGTAGAGCGATTGGTAGAGGGCGAAGCCGGCCGGGTTCGCCTCTTGGCAGCCGGTCGCGCAAGCGAGATCGTCCTCCTCGCATTCGGCGACGCATAGCTGCGCGACCACACTCGGGGGTGTCGACACAGATCACGCCCTCGTCGCAGCACGCGTTCGAGAGACACGTCTCGCAACCGCCGTCATCGGCGAAGACGGGACAGTCCATCCCCGAGCCGGTCGACGTGGCGGGCCCGCTGGGCCCGGTCGCGGGATTGGAGCCCGTCGTGGACGTCGACGGTCCCGTTGCCGGGCTGCCGTACGACGATGTCGAGTTCCAGCCGGTGCCGCTCGTCGGACCCATCCCGTACGAGGCGCTGCTGGTAAAAGTCGCATAGCCACCCGACCCCTCGTCGGAATCCGACGCAGAGTCGCCGCACCCCAGTGCTCCGGAGGTCATCGCGCCAAGCCCGACGAGCACCGCCATCGCGGCCGGCGATGCCGCGCGACCCCGAGAAACGGAGCGCCCGCAGTGCGGACACGAAGTCTCCGTCGCCAAGAGGTGCCGGTCGCAGCCGGGACAAGGAAGCAAAGCCGAGAAGCGCATGGCTTCGGTCGGCGTTGCACCCCCTGTGCCCACCGAACTTCTCAATGAATTCGATGGCGGCACTGTGCGTCGGGGCCGCCGTGGCACAAGCTGCCCGGCGGCGTGTCGCGGTTAAGCCGCCACGGAAATGAGCCGCATTCCATCACGCCCCGATGGAGCTCGCGACCTCTCCTCCTCCCCTACCGACCACGCGACCTCAGGCGACCCCCGCCAACGGATCGCCCCGGCTCAAGACCGCGCTCGGGTTTCGTCGCGCTCCGTCGCGCCCCGATCTGCGGCTGACCCTCGGTGAGACCGAGAAGATGGCGGCCTCGGTCGCGGGCGCCCAAGGCGCCGACCCATTCGCAGCGGCCGTGCTCGCCTACCGATGGCTCGGGCAAGTGAGCGACGTCCAGCCCTACATGTTCGAGACCGACGGCGATCAGCGCGCGTGGGCCGAGGCGTGGTGCGTGCTGGATGGCGCCGCTCGCAGCAGCAAGAAAGACGTCCGTCTCCAGGGCGAGGTCGCGAGCTACCTCGCGTGCAAGCGTGAAGCGGATCGATTCGACCAAGCCTTGGGCCCCGACCCGAGCGCCCACATCCAAACGACGCGCGGCGCCGTCTTGCAAGCACTGCGCGCCACCGCCTGGTGGACGGTCGCGCTGGCTTGCACCCTGCCGCCCGCCCTCTTCTGTTTGGTGGCCGGAGTCTGTCTCGGCCTCGCCGGCCTCGCGCTCTGGATCGGCGCGGTCATGTTCGCGGTGCCGGCCGGTATCTCGGCTCAGCGCCTGCTTCGCTGCCGCACCCGCGCCGCCGCCGCCCGCGCCGAAGCCGAGAAGGCAGAGCGCCTGGCCGACGAGCAGCGGTCGTTCCGGGAGAGCGCTCGCGGCGGTCGCTTCCTCTCGATGGTCGCGCGGCGCCACCCGCTCTTGCGAAAGGGCTAGTCACCCGCCGAGCGCGGCGTGCAGCAACTGGTGAAAGTGGTGCACGGCCTGCTCGCGCGCCGGTGAGTATCGCCCGCCCGCGTAGAGGGGCGATCGCACCCCGCGCTGCACGGTCTCGACGACCGCTTCGTCCTCGAGCTCGACGGTGTCGAGATCACCGCCCGCACCTCGCCCGGCGAGCGCCGCGTCCCACACCCAGCTGACGAAGCGGACGCGCGTGCGATCGATCGCGACCGGCTCGACGGCGTTCATGCTCACGCCCCACGGGTAGACGTTCACCATCGTGGTGGGGAACACGAAGAAGTAGTAGCCGGCCACACGCTGCCCGGCATCGGGGTGGGCCGCCGGCAGCTCGAACACGGAATCGTCGCCCTTGCCGACGCCGACCTGCAGGCTGCACCAGGGAAAGAGCTCGGTGCGGTAGCTCTGGTAGTCGAGCGTCTCGGCGAGCCCGGGGTGGACGAAGGGCACGTGAAAGCCCTCGAGGTAGTTCTCGACGTAGAGCGCCCAGTGCGCCGCTACGTCGTAGACCCGCTCGCTCGCGCGGACGAGCGCACCCCACGGTGCAAAGCCCAGACGGTCCCGCAACGGCTCGACGATCTCGCCGAACGCGCGAGCGGGGCGCAGCGACGTGAACGCGATCGGTCCCAGGGTCTCGAGCGGGAGCGTGGACAGATCATCGGCGCGCGACGGGAAGTCGAGCGCGCCCTCGAGCTCGGGCATGAACGCGAACCGGCCGTCGAGCGAGAAGCGGCGACCGTGGTAGCCGCAGCGCAGAGACTTGACGCAGCCCGGCGCGCTCACGATCACGTTCGCGCGATGCGTGCAGACATTGGAGAGGCACCGCGCCACGCCGTCCTGCCCGCGCACCATCACGAGCGGCGTATCGAGCGCGCCGCCGGCGAGATCGAACGGCGACACCTCACCGGCCTCGGCGCCGCCGAGCGTCGGGACCATGTGCCATGCCGGGGCGAGCACGCGCTCTCGCATCGCCTCGAACACGCCGCGATCGGTGTAGAGCGACCCTGGCGGCGTCGCCGCCCGACGGATATCGGCGTCGACCCTCCAGCCCTTCACCGTCAGCCCTTTTCGATGACCCACACGCCGTTCACCGGATCCATCGGCACCTCGCGCTCGCCGGTGCCGTCGAGGATGCGCACGTGGGGGAGGATGTTCGCGGGGTAACCAGGCTGGAGATACTCGGCGAGGTCCGGATCCACCGGGACCTCACGCGCCGTCGCTTCCGGGTCGGCGTTCTTGCAGGCGGTGAGCAGACGCGCGACGTACTCCGCGCGCGGCAAGACGGCGCGCTGCTCGCGCACCTCGTAAGGGAACGAGTCAGGGCCCCAGGTGTACGTCGTCAGGAACTCGTAGACGTCGCGCGCGCCCATGCGCACCCGGCGGGGCGAGAGCGATTCGAACCTGATCTCGCGGGGCTCGTACGCTTTCGCGAAGAGATCGAGCCCCTCGCGCCAACCTAGGTCGTTGAACTCGAGCACGCGCGGGTCGTCGGGCGGCATGACACCGTCCCTGATCACGATGCGCCCGCCACGCTTCAGGGCGCGAAACGCGGCCCCCACCATCGCGTCGACCGCTTCGATCGAGAACCGCTTGGGCGGATCGCCCCAGGGCACGTAGCTGAAGATCTCGTGCAGCACCGAGCAGAAGACGACGGTGTCGACCTCGCCTCGTCCGAAGACGGCCGGGAGCTCGAAGCCGTCGCCGTGAATGATCTCGTACGGGGCCTTGGTTCCGGCCGTGCGCTCCTGAAACGCCTCGACGACCGCCTTCGACGCATCGAGCCCTACGATGCGGCTTCCGGGGAAGCGCTCGGCCAAGAGGTCGAGGACGACGCCGCCCCCGGGGCCGACCTCGACGATCGTGCCCGGCTTCACCAGATCGAGGAGGCGTGACTTGTCGCTCCGCGCCGCGTTCATCGTGACGAGGTAGGCGGCCTCGTTGTGCACGCGATCGAAGTCGTCTTTGCGGAGCGAATAGAGATCGCAGAGCGACTTCAGCGTCTGGTGGAAGGCGGCCGACGCCTTGCGCTCGTAGATGGCGAGAAGGGTGAGGAGCGCGCTCGCCTCTTCGGTCTTCTCGAACCGGACCGCGAGCGCGTGCTCGCCGCCCTTGCTCGACGGGAACGAAACCAGCGCAGGGCCGGCCAGTTTCCCGAGCAGAAGCTCCTCGATCTTGGTGGCATCGAGCATCGCCTCGAGGAGTCGAACCGGATAGCTCCTCGGGGCGCCGCTGTCGTCGCGAAGCTCGGTGACGACGCCCAAGAGATCGAGGTGCCAGGGGCGGGTGGTGTCGATGCCGGCTTGGACGGCCGCGCCCGAGAGGTGGAGGAGGAGACGCGTGGCCGCATCGAGTGAGAGCGCGCCGAGCGCGGCCTCGGCGTACCAGACGCGACACTTGGAGAGGCGGCTCTCGAGCACGGGCCGGCCGCCGCGGAGCCGATCGAGCGCGGCCTCGACCTCGGCCGGCTTCTCGCGCGTCATCAGGGCGCCACCACGCATGCGCGCCACGCGCTCGCCGAGCGGCGACCGAGCGAAACCCCGGCTCGACGGCGGGAGGAGGATGGCGTGCTCCTCGTCGACGAACGCTGACGCGAGCTCCGGCGTCCACAGGCCAGCCCGCACCGCGCGGGTCTCGCTCTGGTTCACGATCGACCAGATGCGCGCGGTGTCCTCGCCGCCGTCCGGCTCCGATTTCAAGAAGTCGTGAAAGGTGGAAAGGGCATCGCGGCCCACTTCACCGCGCAAGCGCATGCCCAAGAGACCGCTCGCCGCGCAGAGCACCTTCGCGCGCTCGGCCCAGCGCCCGTCTTCGGAGTGCGGCGCCTTGCCCAGGACGCGCCGAATCACGTCATCGAGAATGACGGCGGAGTCTTCGTTGTGGACCGTCCCATCGACGCCCAGGCGCATGCGCCAGACGTCTCGTTGGCTTGGCGACCCGCCCTTGGCGACGTCGCAGAACAGCAGCACCACCGCCACCAGCGAACGGCCGGCGGCGTCGAGCGACTCGGACGGCGGCACCGCGCACACGAGCGATCGCATCACGCGATCGAGCAGCGGCGTCGGCCGCCCGTCGTGGGGCGAGGCTTCGTGCTCGTACGTGGTGGCCCGATGGGGCACCGCGAGCCCGGCGAGCTCGGGCAGCACCTCCGCCACGCGCCGCGCCGCCAGCGAAGGAGGTGCATCGGAGAGGAGCGCGAGCGCGACCGCCGCGTGGAACGGCTCGGAAACGACCCAAGCCGCGACCGCAACGTCGTCGTGCCACTCGACGTCGGCGAGCGCCGCTTCGGCCCGGTCGACCGAGGGCTGCGCCTCCTCCGGGAACGAGACGGCTATCCGCCTGAGCGCCTCCGGGGCGTGCTTGAGAAAGGAGCGGCCGCGGGGAAGCGCCAGCACACCGCCAAGGTAGCCAAGGTGCGCACGCCCCGGAACTGGCGAAAATTCCCCAAGCCGGACCCCCCATTTTTTCTGGGAACCGTTTCGTCAAGGCGCTGTCTCTCCTAACGACCCGATTGTGAGTCGGGATGGCGCGTAAGCCGGCCAACCCAGTGGGTGGCCCCAGCAACGCGCCCCGAGCACCGGATCCCCGCAGGTGCCCATTCTCCGACGAGGAGGGGGCGTGCGCGTGTGCTCGACACCTACCTAGGGATCACCAGGA
>CALKVR010000777.1 GCA_938004815.1 uncultured Polyangiaceae bacterium
GACCTCGAACCGGTCATCGCGGATGGTTTCCGAGACCAGCGTTGCATGCAGGATGGATCGCGTCATGGGGCCTCACGTTCGGGCCCGGGCTGCACAGCCGCCCCTCGCCCTCGCGCCGCGGATGATACGCATTTTCGACCGGCAGCTCCAAGGCCGCCGGACGTCAAGGCTGCCGTGCAATCCGCCGGAGCCGGTAGCGGACGCTACCGCGTCCATTCGCCGTTGAGCATGACGGTTCCGTCCGCGGTGGCGACCTGCGATCGAGCGGTCGCGACGTCGCTCGCCCGTTTGGCACGCCAATCGGGGGTGCCCCGGCGGGCCGTTGGCACAACGCCGGACGCAACAACCGGTCTCGGTCGGGACTGCGGTCGCAAGCGCCGGCATCAACAGCTGAGTGATGAGCTCGCGTCCGCGTCCCGGTGCGACGGCCGCAACTCCGGATGCAACCGTCGTCTCGACAGCGAGGTCAGTGTTTGCCCACCTTGCGGATCGAGCGCGGATGCACCCCTCGGCGCCGATCGGCGGGCTCAATCGCCGTCGATTCGCAGGCCGCGGCTCGTCGTTTGCCATGCGTTGCCCGCGCGCGACGACCGGCCAGCGAAGAGAAGTCTCAGAGCGGAAGCTCCAACGCCTCGTGCCAGCGCAGGCCGGCGCGATATGGCACGATCACGCGCGTGGCCCGCTGCCCGGGGCTCGAGGCGGGCGCGTCGAACCGGAGCTCATGAAAGGCGCAGGTCTCGGCTCCGGGGGTGCGCTCGAAGAACCAGCCCGCGGCATCGGGCGCGTCGCTGCTGGGGGCAGCGTCCTCTCCCGCGACCGGCGCGCCGGCGAAATCGGTGGGCTCGAACTGGAACGACGAGACGCGATCGACGTCGGCATTGGCCGCGCTCGAGCCGAAGATCACCACCTGAGACGACCGCCGCCCTGCCGTGCTGTAGTGCGTGTCGCAAGCGGCGATGATCTCGACGTCACCATCGGCGTCGAGGTCGCCCCACGAGACCGAAAGGGGAGCATCAGCCTCGTAGGGGACATCGGCCAGGCGAACCACGCTCCTGGCCGCGAGCTCGCTGCCCCATACGACGACGAGGTGCTCGGGGCGTCGGTCGGGCCCGCTCGGAGGCGGGGACAGTCGACAGACGAGGAGGTCGCCCGCCGCAGCGCTGACGCACCGCGCGTCGAACCCGAGGTCGGAGAATGGCGTCAGCCGTGGCTCGTCGCCGGCGTTCGTGTCCGCCGACGCGGTGCCGTGCTCGAGCGAGCAGAGCCGCGGCTGGGCCGCCCAGCTCGCGGGCGCCGCGTGCCGGGTCGCGAGCCTTCGCTTCTCCGCGCCATGGGATCGAAGGGTCAGCTCGGTGGCCGCGGCGCTCGCGCGGCACGCCGCGCACGACAGCAGCAACACCATGAGCACGGTCGTTCGCACGGGCGACGTGCCTCGTGTGGCGCTGGTGCGGTCAGCAGTTGCGGCGGTAGACGTTGAGCGTCCACGGCTGGCACGACGCGCCGCCGTAGTGTCGGACCTCGACGTTGACGTTGAAGCTGTCGTCGTCGCCGTTGCAGGCGTCGTCGCACCAAACGACGATGTTCTCGGTGGTACCGGCGCCGTTGATGGACTGCCAGGCGGGGTCGACGCTGCAGCCATTGCCCGAGAGGTAGAGGTCGTAGTCGACGCCGGCGGGGACGACGAGCTCGAAGCGGAGCGAGGTGTACGCGCAGCAGCTCGACGACTCGAGCGCTTGAATGTTGAAGTAGCGGCCGCGGGTGCCTTGCCGGTTGAGGATCGGGCCCTCGCACGTCCCGCCGCTGTCGCAGAGGAACCCGTAGATCGAGTCGGCGTCGAACGACCCGAGGAACTCGCCCGGGCTCGCGTTCGTGTAGCCGGTGTGCTGGGTCTCGCAGCCGTTCTGCGCATTGGCGTCGCAGTTCGAGTAGCCGGTGTTGCAGCCGGTGATCGAGCAGCCCCCGCCCGAACATGACGAGACGGCGTTGGCGAGGTTGCAGCTGCCCTCGTTGACGTTGCCGTCGCAGTCCTGGTCGATCGAGTCGCAAACCTCGCTGCCGGGCGTCGTCTGGCCGGTGCAGGCGCCCCATTGGCCGCCGCTGCAGGTCTGGGTGCCGCCCGCGCAGATGCCGACGTTCTGCGTGCCGTTCGGGCCCGTGTAGCAAGGCTGGGTCTGGCCGTTCTGGCAGATGCAGCCCTCGTCGACCATGCCGTCGCAGTCGTCGTCGGTGCCCTCGCAGTCCTCGTTGGGGTCGGGGGGCTGGAGCGGCACGCACGCCTGCGTCTGGCCCGCGACGCACGTCTCGACGCTCGTCTGGCACGCCCCCACGCCGCAGGTCTCGGGCTCGAAGCTCTCGTCGCTCGCGCCGTCGCAGTCGTTGTCGATGTCGTCGCAGACCTCGTCGCTCGGCAGCACCTCACCGGCGCACGTGCCCCACTTGCCGTTCTCGTCGCACGTCTGCATGCCGTCCGCGCACGCGCCGACGTTCTGGAAGACGGGGTCGCCCGAGAAGCAGGCCTGCGTCTCGCCCTCGATGCAGTCGCACTGCTCGTCGATCTGCCCGTCGCAGGTGTTGTCGATCCCGTCGCAGAGCTCGACCGTCCCGCACATGTCGTCGCCGCCGCCGGACGAGCTCGACGCCTCGTTCCCGCCCTCGCCGCGGGTGCCGGCGCCGGTCGTGCCGACGTCGCTGCCGTCGTCCGAGGCGCCGCCCGTGCCCCCGTCGAGCGGGTCGCTCTGCGCGCAGGCGCCGAGCCCGAGAACAACCGCTCCGCCGACGCAGCCGAGAGCAAGGACCGAACGAGCGCGCATGATGACCTCCGAGGGGCCCTTCGCTCTGCGAGCCGTAACGCCGCGAGCGAAGGGCGCTTTACATGCAGGGACCGTACCCCTGGGCCGCGGCGCGTGAACAGCGTGAAATCGCGGAGATTCACCGGTCGAGCGGGCGCCGCTGGA
Organism: uncultured Polyangiaceae bacterium; assembly: GCA_938004815.1. GTDB lineage: Bacteria > Myxococcota_A > Polyangia > Polyangiales > Polyangiaceae > Xiheicaenibacterium. Next base: position 2,955 of record CALKVR010000777.1, read on the forward strand.
TCGGCCGCACCCGGATCACAGATGACCCAAGCGACGACCTTGTCTACTACTTGGGTCCAACTGCATGAGCGACGACAAACCGTTTCGTCCTGGTTCGACCGAGGAGCTGCCGACTTTGCCTCGCCCGGGCACCGGAACCGGTACAGGCGCGGGCGCGGGGAACGACACCGACACGAGCGGCGGTGCGGACGGCGAGGCCGAGTCGGATCAGGCGCCGACGCAAGAGAAGCCTGGCGGAAAGATCATCATCGAGGGCGCGGCCGCGGACGAGGTGGTCACACCGAAGAAGACCGAAGCAGGTGAGCCGCCCGCAGCGCCGGTCGCGGGCAAGCCCGTCGCGCGCACGATGCCCTCGGAGGACGACGACGAGAAGCCCGCTCCCGCCGGCGCGACCAAGGTCGATGTCATCGGTGCGCCGCCCGGCAAGGCGGCGGCGCCGCGGGCTGGCGGTACGCAAGTCGACGCACCCAAGGGCGGCCTGTCACCCGCCACGCCGACCCCGAAGCGCCCGTCGCCGCAGCCGTCGCGCGGCTCGAGCGTCGCCATCGGGCTCGCGCTCGGTGTCGGGCTGCTCGCCGTCGCCGCCGTTGCCTCGTACTTCTACTTGCGGCCGGGCTCGTCGACCGAGTCGGCCGAGCCCGAAGACAGGCCGCGCCCGACATCGACCGAAACGGCGGCGTCTCCGCCCCCCGCGCCCGAGCCGCCCACGCCGCCTCCGGTCGCGACGCCGACGCCGACGCCCGAGCCCACCGAGACCGCGTCGCCGAGCACTGGTGCGGGCACGACGACACCCGGTCCGCGCCCGAGCGCCACGACGAAGCCGCCTCCTGGCGTTCCTTCGTTTCCTTCGTGGATCCCGACGGCGGTGCCGACCGCGTTCCCGACCGCGTTCCCGACCACGATCCCGACCGCGTGGCCGCCACCCCCGCCACCATCGAGCGGGTCGGGCAGCCAGTAGCCACAGCCAGTAGCCACGCCCCCGATTCAGCGCTTCGTCTTTTTCTTCGCGGCGACGCCGAACCCGGTCGCGCCCTTGCCGACCTTGGGCCGCGGCGGCGCGACGATCTCGGACAAGGCTTTGTGCCAGTCGTCGATCCCGGAGTCGCGCGGGTTTTTTTTCCGCCGCTCGCCGCTCTCGGTCGCGACGCTCTCGGGGTCTTGGGGCGGCGGACCGCTCGACGAAGGCGCCGGGCGCTCGCTGTCCGGCGGCAAGGCCTCGGCGTCGTCGTCGACGTCTTGGATCGTGTCCCGCTCGTGGCCGAGCGCGGGGATCTCGACCGTGATCTCGGCGTCGGCCGCGGGCCGCGCGATCTTGGGCATGACCGCCGGGGCCGGCGAGGCCACGACCGGCGGGTCGGGCGCGTCGCCGTCGATCTCGATCGAGACCTCTTCGACGATCACCCGCGGGATCGACTCGTCGCGCGGCTTCGACACGCCGATGAAGACCGTGCGCTGGGGCGAGGTCTTGATCGTGGTGCTCGACGCGCCCGCGAGGTTCTGCTGAGAGGCGTCGAACGAACGCTTGAGCTCCTCGGCGGTCTGCGTGAACGGCAGCGTCTGCCGCCCGAGCGGCTCGGCCGCCGCGTCGATCAGCGGCATCGACGCGAGCTCGACCCGCACGACGGGAGCGCTCGAGCGCGGATCACCCTTGGGCACCTCGCTCATCTCGATCTCGGCGATGGTGCGCCGCCCGATCGGGGCGAGGCCGTAGCTGATCTCTGGCGCCTCTCTGTCCACCTCGATCGCGGCGAGGGTCGAGCGGCCGAGCGCGGCCTCGCCGGTGACGATCACCTCGGGCGGAAGGGGAGGAGGCGTCGGCCGGCGCAGATCGCGGCCGAACGCGCCGGGGGGCGGCGGCGCCGCCAGGAACGGCAGGGTGCCGCGCGGGTTCGGCACGTCGTCGAAATCGAGCGCGGGCGGCGCGCCGGTCTTGCGGCCCGAGCGAGAGCTCGCGCGCCCCGGTGGGCGGGAGGTCTTGCGCGGTGGCGGCGCGGTCGAGCCCTTGGAGCTCGGCGGTCGAGACTTGCGGCCGCGGCGGCGCGTGCGCTGCTCGGATGCAGACTCGAGCAGCGCGTCGAGATCGACGATCGCTCGAGAGACCGCGCCGCTCACCTCGTTCTGCGGCGCGTACGTCGCCATGACCACGCAGAGGAGCGCCTCGGGGCGCGCGGCGACGTAGACGTCGACCGGGGCGGCACCGCCGAACGGCACGAGATCCTGGCGAGGCATCTCCAGGTGCCCGAACCCCCGCCGCGCGGCGAGGAGCTCTTCGGCCATCGCCGCGATCGCGTCGCGCCCGGATGCGGGCATCTCTTTCGGGGCGCGCCGCGTCACGAGCCGGCCGCGGCGGCTGAGGACGAAGGCGAAATCGGCCCCGGCCTCGGCGCAGACGCGGTCCGCGATGTCGTCCAGGTTGGGCACGAACCCCGAAGTGTACCGCTATCAGTAGGCTTTCGCGAACAGCACGCGGCGGGGGCTCGGAGCCCCGCTGAAAATGCACGTCCCGGGCCCGTCCGCCTCGGCCACCCCCTCGGGGATGTTGCGGATCGTCACTTTCAGCTTGTCCTTCAGCTCGGCCTCGATCGCCGGGTCGCCGGACCAGTGGGCGAGGGCGAAACCCCCGTGGATCTCGCTCTTTTCGTCCGACCCGGCGCCGCGGGCGGGCGTGAAGAAGGCGTCGAAGTCGCCCCGCGCGTCGATGCCGCGTGTGTGCTCTTTCCGGAAAGCCTCCGCCTTGGTCAGCAGGCCTGCCTGCATGTCGTCGAGGATGGTGGCGATGTTCGCCACCAGCTCCACGCGCGGCATGGGGGTCTTGTCGCGCGGGCCCCTGTCGCGGCGCGACACGACCACCGAGCCCTGCTCGACGTCGCGCGGGCCGACCTCGATGCGCAGGGGCACGCCCTTCTTGATCCACTCCCAGCTCTTCTCGCCGCCGCGGATGTCGCGGGCGTCGATCTCGATCTCGATCGGGCGGCCGTGGTACCGGACGGCCTTGAGCTCGGCGACCAGACCCTGAATGAACTCCATCACCGATGCGCGGGTGTCGTCGCCGCGCAGCACGGGGAGGATGACGGCGTGGGCGGGGGCGAGGCGCGGAGGAATGACCATACCGTCATCGTCGGCGTGGGTCATGACGAGGCCGCCGACGAGGCGCGTGGAGACGCCCCACGACGTCGTCCAGGCGAGCTCCTCGGTCTCGTTCTTGGTCTGGAAGCGGATGCCGCTCGCCTTGGCGAAGTTCTGGCCGAGAAAATGCGAGGTGCCGGCCTGGAGCGCCTTGCGGTCCTGCATCATCGCCTCGATCGAGTACGTCTCGACCGCGCCCGGGAACCGCTCGCTCGCCGTCTTGGGCCCCTTGTGGACGGGCATGGCCATGAAGTCGGACGCGAAGGTCGCGTAGACCTCGAGCATCTTGCGGGTCTCTTCTTCGGCCTCTTCTTTCGTCGCGTGCGCGGTGTGCCCCTCTTGCCAGAGGAACTCGGCGGTGCGGAGGAACAGGCGCGTGCGCATCTCCCAGCGGACGACGTTGGCCCACTGGTTGATGAGGAGCGGCAGGTCGCGGTAGCTCTGCACCCACTGCGCGAAGCTCGCTCCGATGATCGTCTCGCTGGTGGGGCGCACGATGAGCGGCTCTTCGAGCTTTGCCTTGGGATCGGGGACGAGGCCACCGCCCTCACCGGCGATGAGGCGGTGGTGGGTGACGACCGCGCACTCCTTGGCGAAGCCCTCGACGTGCTCGGCCTCTTTCTCGAGGAAGCTCTTGGGGATGAAGAGGGGAAAGTAGGCGTTCTTGTGGCCGGTGGCCTTGAACATGGCGTCGAGCTCGGCCTGGAAGCGCTCCCAGAGCGCGTAGCCCCACGGCTTGATGACCATGCAGCCGCGCACCGCGCTCGTCTCGGCCAGATCCGCTGCGCGGACGACCTGCTGGTACCACTCGGCGTAGTCCTGGGCCCGGGTCGGCTTGATGGCCGTGTCGGTCCCGCCCTTTTGCTGGGCCTGTTTGCTCACGGAGACTCCTCTACTTCGATACCTCGGCCGACGATAGACGGTCGAGAGCGGTGCGCCCGACA
>CALKVR010000778.1 GCA_938004815.1 uncultured Polyangiaceae bacterium
AGCCGGATGAAGTCTGCGACGACCCGGCCGAACTCTGCGACCTCGGCCGCGGTCGTCGTCGTCGCGACCGTGATCTCGGTGACGCCGCATGGCTCGAGCATCTGGCCGAGCTCGAGCGCCAGCTGATACGTCTCGCGCGAGGCGCGGAGCATCTGACGATTCACGAAGACGGCGTTGGGCGTGAAGAGGATCGCAGCCGATGGCAGGTTGGCGCGCTCGCAGTACTCGGCGATCGAGCTGACGACGAAATCGACCACCTGACTGACAGCATTGTTATTCTCGGCGTGGATCTGACACGCCTTGCCGCGCCGAGACCACGCGCGGGTCCTCGTCGGCCCGCACGGGAGAGGCGAGGTCGGTCCGCGACTCCATCAGGCCTTACCCTCCGAAGCGTGGCGAACCTCGCTCGGCTTTCGCGGCCGAACGGCCTGGCGCTCTTCGATGATCTCGATCGCCCGCTGGGCCGCCTCACGCACCTGGTTCGACGTGCCCCAGCGCTGCTTGACCGCGACCTGAAGCGCCTCGAGCGCCTCTGCCGACTCGGCGGTCGCCAGGTGCTCGGCCGCGAGGGCGCGAGACTGTTCGGTGGCGTCGTTGGAGAGCAAGCGACGCTTGGAGAGGAGCTCGATCGCGAGAGACTCGCCGCGAGCGGCCTTGAGCGCGGTGACGGTGGTGAGCCACTTGCGTCGCTCGTCCACCGATAGATCGTGAAACGCGTCGGACTGGATTCGGCGCACCAACACGGGCCCGGCTGCCACCACGTTCATGGCCCCGACGAGATCGAGCGTCTTGAGGCGAACCTCGACGTCGGGCGCGTCGAGCAGGCCCGTGATCTCTTCGCGCGCGCGGTCGCCGATCGCCTCACCCATCGCAGCGAGGGCCGCGAGCCGCACCTCGATGTTCGGGTTCTTGAACGCGACCTCCATGCCCTGCGTGGCCTCGGGCGTCTTGAGCTCGACGAATATCTGCACGATGAACGTGCCGAGCTCGGGGCCGGCTCGCCCGAGCATGGTGACGAGCTGCGCCTCTTGGCCGGGCGCCCAGCGGCGGATGTACGGCGTCAGCACGGCTCGCAAGCCCTCGGACCGCGCCGAGTCGAGGCACTCGCAAGCGAGCCCGAAGACCGCGTCGCTCGCGAGCAGGTCGAGCGCGCGACCGAGGCCCGCGACCAGCTCTTCTTGGGTCGCCCCGGGCTGCGCGGCCTCGCCCCAGCCCGCCCGCCGCTCCATCGATATCTCGGTCATGAGCGACCGCAGGACCTCGAGCGGAAAGACGACCTTGGCGGTCTCGAGCTCGATTTGCTTGGCGTCGTCGGCGGGGAGCTGCTCGCGCAGCGAGCGCGTGAGGATCTCGTGCAGCTCGAACACCTTTTCAACGGCGTGGAGCGAGATCTGGTCGGCGGTCCACTCCTGAAGCGCCTTGTGGACGAGGGCCACGTCACCGCGCTTGCGCGCGTCGAGGTACGAGGGGACGAACGAGTCGACGAAGCTCTCGAGCCAGCGGTGCGCCGGCTGCGCGAGCTGGGCCCCGAGGGTCGCCTTCGTGGCGGGGTCGAGGGCCAGCGCGGCGGCGGCCTCACCGGCCTCTTGCAGACGCGTCAGCAGGTTGAGCTCGAGCGCCTGCTCTTCGAGCGACTGCTCGTCGAAGTCCTTGTCGATGCGGGCGTTCGTCAGCGCTTGCTCGGCGAGATCGTTCCAGTCGGCGAGGCGGTCGGGCTCGAGCGTGTCGCCCTCTGCGAACGAGTCCACCGCCAGGTAGGCGACGTGCTCGAAGCGGCGGTCCCAGAGGGCCGTGACCGAGTCGTCGTCGGACCCGAAGATCGTCGAGATGTCGCGCAGCAAGATGGCGACGAAGTCGCGCAGCTCTTCTTCGGTCAGCCCGACCTTGAACTGCACCTTGCGGATGCCGTCGGCGAAGAGCTGATGGGGGATGCGATCGAACGGCACGCGATCGGGCGCCCACACCGGGTGGGTCTCGAACAGGAACGCGCCGCTCATGACGTCCCAGCGGACCGAGTACTGGTTGGCGCCCAGCGCGGCGCCGATCTCGGAGTAGCTCTGCGAGAGGGCGCGCTGGGTCTGCGGGTGCGAGAGCCCGTACTGGCGCACGCTCGCCATCGCCAGGCCGAGCTGCTTGAAGATGCTGGTGAGGCGCTCGCGCTGGTCTTTCAGCTCGGCGTCCGAGAGCTCGGGCCCCTCTTCGATCGCGTCGGCCCCGCGCACCACGACGCCGGTCGCGTTCTTGCGCGCCGTACGCAGCTTGCCGCTGCGGAGGCCGGCGAGCACCTTGAGCAGCTCGGTCCGCATCTCTTTCGCGGACTGGAAGCGCTGCGCGCGGTCGTAGGCGAGGGCGCGATCGATGAACGCCGCCGCCTCGGGCGCGACGTCTTTCGCCTTTCGTGCGACGGAGGGCGCCGCCTGCGTGGCCGCCAACACGAACTCCTCGGCCTCGCTCTTGGAGGCATGCAGGCGCTCGCCGGTGATGCCGGTGAAGAGGCAAGCGCCCACGCTGAAGAGGTCGGCGCGGCCATCGACCTTGTCCATGCCGAGCGCCTGCTCGGGCGCGATGAACGACGCGGTGCCGAGCGCGATGCCGGCGCGCGTGGCCTCGACCGACGTGTCGGGCTCGCGCATGCGCGCGACGCCGAAGTCGAGCACCTTCACCGCGCCCGGGCGGGTGAGAAAGATGTTCGCCGGCTTGATGTCACGATGGATGACGCCGATCTCGTGGCACTTCTCGAGCAGCTCGAGGACGGGATCGAACACGCCGAGGAGCTTCTCGAGCGGCATCCGGCCGCCGCCCTTCTTGAAGAGGTCGGCGAGGGTCATGCCCTCGAGCAGCTCCATGACGAGGTACGGCTCGCCGAGGTCGCTCATCCCGTCGTCGATGACGGGAACGCGAGCGGGGTGATCGATCCGGTTGGCGATCCTGCCCTCGCGCAGAAAGCGCTCACGGACCTCGGTCGCGCGGGCATACTCGATATGCAGCACCTTGACGGCGGCGCGGGTACCGTTGTTCTTGTGTGTGGCTGCGAAGACCGCACCCATGCCACCGACACCGAGGACCTTGTCGATGCGCCATTTGGCGCTCAGGTCGGTGCCCACGCGGCGAGCCGCTTGCTTGGCGGGGCTGAGTTTCTCCGGGCCTTCGGTCTTCACGCCACTCCACTTCGCGCTCGAGCGCGCGAGCGGGGCCGAAGTTCGGCCCGGTAGCTAGTAGTATCACGCAATCCTTTGGGCCTCTCCCCAGCCGCCGAAAACGCGCGGGGAATCGGGGGCCCCGCGCGTGCGGAATATGTACGTGGCCATCCTACCTCGGTAAGCTGCGCGCCATGGCGAACCGAACGGATCGAAGCGGCACGCGGGGTCGCCGCCTCGCGCGGCTGGCACCTTGGATCGTGGGCGGCGCGGCATTGGCCAGGCCAAACGCGGCGCATGCCGACAACATCCTCGTCTACCAGCAGCAGCTCGGCATGGGGGCCGATACCGCCGCCGCCGAGGCCCAGACGATCCTGCAGGGGCTCGGGCACACGGTCACCCTCGTGTCCTCGCAGGCGCCCGTGCTCCCCGACACCACGCCCTTCGACACGCTCTACTTCATCCAGGAGGCGGGCCTGTCGCTGACCGAAGCCGACGCCGTCCTCGATGCGATCACGGCGGGCAAGGGTGTCTACCTCCAGGGAGAGAGCTCGCCTGAGGCCGACTTCGCCAACTCGCAGATCCAGGGCACCCTCGGC
>CALKVR010000779.1 GCA_938004815.1 uncultured Polyangiaceae bacterium
GCCGCGATCGTCGAGCTCGCGGAGGGCGCGCTCGGCCGCGTCGTAGATGGCGTGCTCGTGGATCGGCTGGCCCTTGCAGAGCCCGTAGCCGGGGTACTCGACGAAGAGCACGCCGAAACCGAGCGTGACGAGCTGCCTCGCGAGCGGCGTGAGATCGACGAGCTCTTCACCGTTGCCGTGAAAGTGAGCGATGACCGGCATGCCGTCTTTCGGCGCGGCGTAGAGGGCGACGACGTCGCCGCGCTCGCTCGGCAGCCGCCAGAGCGACGCGCCCTTCACCTGCGGCTCGAGCCCGGCCGTCGGCGCGGGATAGAGGAACGCGCGGTAGCCCAGGCTCACGACGCCGACGAGCGCGGCGTAGCCGATCGCTGCGCCGAGCCCGAGGCGGGCCGGTAGCGATCGCGGGAGCGCGAGGGGGAACGTTCGGCGGGCGGACACGAACCTGCAAAGGATCCGAGAAACTTTCGTCACTGTCGAGGGGGTTCCGATACGCTAGCCGCGTGCAAAAACGTGCCAACCACGTTCGGACGCTCCTGGGCCTCGTGACCTCGGGTGCGCTCGTGTGCGTCGGGTGCGGCGACGACGGGTCTGGCGAGGGCGGCGGGTCGAGCACCTCGAGCGCGTCGAGCACAGTCGCGAGCACCGCGTCATCGGCGGCGACGACCAACGCCAGCTCGAGCAGCGGCGGGCCGATCACCGACGACTTCGTGGCGGGCGGGGCTCGCCCCGTAACGGTGAAGGTGCCGTCGTCGTACGACCCGGCCACACCGGCGCCGCTCCTGATCCTCCTCCACGGCTACACGGGGAGCGGGATGGTCCAGGATCTCTACTTCGGCATGACGGCGGTGGCCGAGGCTCGCGGCATCGTCTACGCCCACCCCGACGGCACCGTGGACCAGGGCGACCAGCAGTTCTGGAACGCGACCGACGCCTGTTGCGACTTCTACGGCTCGGGCGTCGACGACGTCGCGTACCTGTCGGGCCTCGTCGACGAGATCGTCTCCAAGGTCACCATCGACCCCAAGCGCATCTACTTCGTCGGCCACTCGAACGGCGGTTTCATGTCGTACCGCATGGCGTGCGAGGCCTCGGATCGCGTCGCAGCGATCGTCAGCCTGGCCGGCGCCAACTGGCTCGACGGCGCCGACTGCGGGGCGACGTCGCCCGTCAGCGTCGCGCAGATCCACGGCGACATGGACGACACGATCCTCATCGGCGGGGGGATGAACATCAACGCGTACCCGAGCGCGGCCGAGAGCACGGCGTACTTCGCGGGCGTGAACGGGTGCGACGCCGCCCTCGCCTCGGGCGGCCCCGATATCGACCTCGAGAGCACGCTCGCGGGCGACGAGACGACGGTCGAGGCTTACCCCAACTGCGAGCCGGGTCGGGCCGTCGAGCTCTGGACGATCGTCGGCGGCTCCCATGTGCCGAGCCTTTCGCCGACGTTCTCGGACCAGGTCGTCGATTTTCTGCTCGCGCACCCGAAGCCCTGAGCAGCGAAGCGGGCGTGCGTTTCGGAGTATAGTCCGGGCGCTCGGATGAGATCTCACGCCGTCACCCGCGCCGCCGCGGCGTTCGCCCTCGCCCTCTCGGCGACGTGGATGGCGCGCGAGGTGCGCGGCGACGAGGCGAAGAAGACGGCGAGCTTGGGCTGGACGCGCCTCGACGGCGCCGAGGGCTGCATCGGGACGCGCGAGCTCGCCGAGGGCGCCGAGAAGATCCTGAGGAGGCCGGTGTTCGTTTCGGCCGCTCAAGCAGACCTCGCGATCGAGGGTCGCGTGGAGAAGGCCGCCACGGGGACGGGCTTCAAGGCGGTGCTGTCGGTCGCAGACAAGGACGGCAAGCCCCTCGGAACGCGCGAGCTCGCGACCGAGTCGGCCGACTGCCACGCGCTCGACGAGCAGGTCGAGCTGGCCATTGCCCTGATGGTCGACCCCGAGGCCGCCCTCGCCCCGCCGCCACCGCCTGAAGACAAGAAAGATCCGCCGCCGCCGCCGCCCGAGAAAAAGGTCGAGAGGGTCTACGTGCCGGTGAAGGTCCCGGTGGAAAAGGCGCCCGAAGAGGACCCGTGGCGGGGCGACGTCTTCGCCGGGTTCTCGCTCGGGTTCGGGTGGATGCCGCGGGTCGCTCCCGGCGCGCACGTGGGCGCGAGCTTGGACCCGCCCTGGTTCTTTCCGGTCGAGGTCACGCTCAAGTTCTTTGCACCTCAAACAGAAGAGCTGCCGCGCGGCGCCACCGTCCTCTTCTACGGCTTTCAAGGCGCCGCGTTCGGCTGCCCCCTCACCCACGCGGGGAGCATCGGTGAGATCCGCGCGTGCGGCGGCCTCGAGGGGGGCTTCTTGGTCGGCGACGGCGAGGGCTTCGACGTCGAGTCCGAGGCGAGCCCGGTGCGGGGTCAGCTCGGAGCCACCATCAAGGGCCGGGCCGACTTCAAGGTCGTCGGGCCCTTTCGTCTCGGCCTGGCCACCGGGGTGACCGTCCCATTCTTCCGAGACGAGTTCGTGTACGAGACCGGCGCCAGCGGGCAAGAGCTCGTGTTTCAGCAGGCCCCGGTGGCCGGCACCATCGACGTCTTCACGATGCTGGCGTTTCCGTGAGCCAGGGATCAGAAAACGACGATCCGCCGGCCAATATCCCTTCCGTGGACCTCGCCCCCGCCTCGGATCCCCGGCCCCCCGCCCATCAGGGCTTCGAGGCGATCTTCCGAGCGCACGCGCCCTATGTGTGGCGCTGTCTGCGGCGCATGGGGGTCGACCAGGGTGACGTGGACGACGTCCTCCAAGAGGTGTTCCTCGTCGTGCACCGCCGCCTGGGCGACTACGACGGGCGGGCCTCGATGAAGGCGTGGATCTACGGCATCTGCATCAAAAAGGCGTCGGACCACCGCAAGCTCGCGCACAAGAAGCGGGAGCGCGTCACCGCAGACGTCCCCGAAGAGACATCGGCCGGCGGCGGGCCCGAGGCGTCGGTCGCCGGCCGGCGGGCGCTCGCTCGGCTCGACCGCGCTCTCGCCGAGCTCGACGACGACAAGCGCGCGGCCTTCGTCCTCTACGAGATCGAAGGGCTGGGCGTGGCCGAAGTCGCGGCCGCCACCGGGGTACCGCTCCAGACCGCTTACTCGCGCCTGGGGGCGGCACGCAAACACGTCGAGCTCGCGCTGCGAGAGCACAGGGAGGACGCATGAGCGCGCACGAAGATCCGCCGCGTCTCCTCAGCCCCGAGTCGGGCTCGGACGACGCGCTCCGCCTCGCGCTCGACGCCGCGCGTGGCGATGTCCCGAGCGACGCCCGGCTCGAGGCGATCCTCGCCGGCCTGCCGCTGAACGGTCCGCCGGGCGGTGATGGCGGGCCGGGCGATCCGTCGGCCGGGCCCACGTCGCCACAGCTCGATGGCGGGCCTCCGCTCGAAGGCGGGGCCATCGCACCGGTAGCGGGCGCCGCGGCCGGCTGGGCCAAGCTCGCGGGCGTGATCACGATCGGCGCGTCCCTCGCCGGCGTCACGTACGTCGCGACGCGACCACCCGAGCGTCCGCCTATCGTGGTCGCGACGGTCTCTGCGACTGCGACCGCCAGCGCGCCCCTGCCGATCGACACCGCCCCGATCTCCGAGCCCACGCCGAGCGCATCGAGCGCGCCGAGCGCCAGCCCTCCGGCCGTCGCGCCGCCGCCGGTCCCCTCGGCCTCCGCGTCGGCCGCCCCGCGTTCGGAGATCGAGATCCTGCGCGAGGCGCAGGCCGCTCTCGGCTCGAACCCCGCG
>CALKVR010000780.1 GCA_938004815.1 uncultured Polyangiaceae bacterium
CTTTCAGGCCGGTCGGGCCGACGGCGCCGTCGTCGTGCCCGCCGTGCCCGGGGTCGAGCGCGACGCGGCGAACGGTGCGCGGGCCCGTCGCCGAACCGGTCTTTTTCTCGGGGGGCCGTGAGCTGACGTCGATCACGATCCGAAACGGCTCGGGCAGGTAGAACACGCGGCGGTGCATCACGCTCGACAGATCGAGGACGATGCGGGCGCCGCCCTCTCTCGGCCCGCTGCGGATGCGCTTGATGGCGCCCCCCACCTCGATCTCGCGCGCCACGCTCTTGGCGCTCGCCTTGTCGATGTCGAGGTAGATACGCGCGTCCTTACCGGTCTTGTCATCGGCGTCGAGCGTCCCGACGTTGAACGTCGTTGGCTCGCTCAGGTGGATGACGACGCGGCCCCCTCCGTCGGCCGCGAACTTCTCGATCTTCTCGATCTTGGCGGTGCCCTTGGCGGGCTTGAGATCCATCGGCGCCACGACGAGATCCGCGACCGTCGCCGAGCCGGGCGGAGGCGCGGCGGACGACGCCGACCCGGGCGCGGCCGGGCCCACGGCGGCGCCGGCGCGCTCGGCTCGATCGCCCTCCTTTTCGAGGTCGGCGAGATCGGCGCCAGCGGGTCGGAACCCTTGGGCCATCGCCAGATCGCGGCTGAGCGCGTCGACGCACGCCGACGTGCGCCCGCTCTCGGCGAGCGAGGCGTGCCGGCGCTTGGCTAGGTACAGCTCGCGGTAGGACGCGGACGCGTCGCGCGCGATCTCGCCTGCCCAGAGGGCGCGCGAGCGGTCGGCCTGGCACGCCGCTTCGGTCCCTCGAGCCGCCCGCGCCGCCGCCGCGTAGAGCTCCAGAGCCTCGCGCGCGTCGGCGTCGGCGCCGTCGAAGCGGTGCAGACGGACGCGGAGGTCGGCCGCCAGCACGTCGAGCCGGGCCTGCTCTTCGACGCTCGCTTCTTTCGACGCTTTCACCGCGATCTGGTCGGCGAGCGCGACGACCTCTGCCCTCGGCGGGAGCGCGGCCGCGCCGCTGACGAGATCGGTGGCGCGGTCGACCTCGCTCGGCGGTGCCGTTGCGGCACCCGGCGGGCCGGCACAGCCCGCGAGCAGCGCGAGAGACCAGGCGGCGGGGCTACCCCAGGAGCGCATTGCCACGGCGTTCCGACCTTTCGTGGTGTTGGCGACACAAAGCTCGGGTGGTACCCTTTGTTCCGGCGGCGCGAACGGGCGCTCCCACTCCAAGAGGTAGCATGACCAGCCAAGGCGCGGGCGCGTCGACCGACCCACTGGATCTGGACGAAGCCGATCGGCTCGCCGAGAGCATTCGACCCGCTTGGGAGCTCGAGGAGGGCAAGGTCACGCCGCCGGCCGCCGAGCCCCCTGCCGCCAAGCTCGCCCCTGACACGGGCCTCGCGAACCCCGCGTCGGCTGGCGAAGTCGACGCGGCCGCGCTCGACGCGGCCGCCGAGGCCGTAGGCAGCGGGCCCGGGTTCGAGCCGCCTCGCGACACCGTGATCGACGGCGCGCCGCTCATCGGCGTGGGCAAGACCGATCCGGGCACCACGTCGAACAAGCGCCCATCCGGCGAGCGCCCCGAGAAGCGGGCGAGCGCGGCGCCTCGGCCCGAGCCGCCGAAGGCCGCTGCAAAGACCCAGCTCGGCATCGGCGCCGACGACGAGCCGCGGGCGCTCGGCTCGTCGCCGGCCCCTGCGCCGGCCCCCGCCGCACGCACCAAGCCCGGAGGCGCGGCGGCCGACGACGGGCCGCGACCGAAGCCGCGTCGTTCGCGCACCTCGACGAACGGAGAACGCGCTTCGGACGGCGCGCCCATCAGTGAGGCCAAGCCCCTGGCTCCTGCAGCCGGCAGCACGGGCCCGACTTTCTCCCGGGTCGACGATCCGGTCGAGATTCCGGTCGAGAAAGGCTCCAAGACCGCGATGTATTTGGGGGGCGCCGCGCTCCTCGTGGGCGCGATCGTCGTCGGGGCCATGCTCTTCGGAGGCGGCGGCGACGACAAGGCGAAGCCCGCGCCCACGACCGACGCCCAGACGAAGCCGCCGGCCGAGGCGCCCAAGCCGGAGCCGCCCAAGCCGGAGCCGCCCAAGCCCGCCGCCACCGAGGCGCCGGCCCCGGCGGCAGAGCCGCAGCCCGAGCCGACCGCGACGGCCACGGCCGCACCGACGGCCGACGCCGTCGCCGACTCCACGCCACCCGCGGCCGAGCCGCCCAAGCCGTCCGGCCCCAAGACCAGCGCCCCGCCGTCGGGCGGCAGCAAGCCGCCCTCGGGCGGCGGCAAGAGCGGCAAGGGCGGCATCATGCGGGACGCGCCGTTCTGAGCCCGGCCCTGGGGCGACCCCGGGGCGACGTAGCTTCGTTCTTGCGCTCTCGCCCGCGCTCGGGTGAGCCTCGCGGAGTCTTGGAGACAAATCGGGAAGGAATGCCATGAGACTGCGCGCCCTCGTTCCGTCCGCACTCGCTCTGTCGTTGATCGTGAGCGCTCCGATCGGCTTCGTGCACGCGCAGCCCGCACCTGCCGATCCGAAAGGCGCGCCGAGCGACCCCGTGAAAGAGGTCGCGCGCCAGCGCTACACCGAAGGCGTCAAGGCGTACGACGCCGGCAAGTTCGAGGACGCACGCCTCGCGTTCTCTCAAGCCCACCAGCTGACCCAGGCGCCCGGCATCCTGTTCAACCTCGGCATGTCCGAGATCCGCACGAACCGCCCGGTGGAGGGCGGCAACCACCTGTTCCAGTTCTTGCGCGAGTACAAGGAGGCGACGCCGGAGCAGAAGGCGAACGCGATCCAGGGGATCGAAGAGGCCAAGAAGAAGGCGGGCCTGATCTCGATCACCGTCGATGTCCCCGGAGCAGACGTCAGCGTCGACGGCACGCTCGTCGGCAAGTCGCCGCTGCCCGATCCCGTGTTCGTCGCCGAGGGCGGTCGCACCATCGTCGCGACGTCGAACGGCAAGAACGCGATGACGAAGGTCGACGCGAAGAAGGGCCAGATCACCCAGGCGTCGGTCGTGTTCAACGCCGCGCCCGCGCCGCTCGCGCCCGCGCCGGTCGCACCGGCGCCCGTCGCGCCTGCGCCCGGCCCCGGGATGCAGCCCGGCCCCGGGATGCAGCCCGGTCCCATGATGGGCCCGCAGTATCCGCAAGGGCCGCAGCCGGATCGCGGCGGAGGCAAAGACTTCGGTGAATGGTTCATCGAGAGCCCCATCGCCTGGGTCGGCGTGGGCCTCACCGCGGTGGGTCTCGGGCTCGGTATCGGCTTCTCGGTCGCGGCATCCGGCAGCGCGAGCGACGCCGACTTGATCGCCAACAGCATCCGGCAGCGCGCCGCCTCCGATGGGCTGACGCGATCGCCGTGCGGGCCCGAAGATGGGTCGGGCGGTGGCGACGCGTACCCGGGGCCTTGCAACCAGCTCCGTGACGCCCTCGGTGTCCACGACGCCAACGTGGCGGTCGCGGTGGTGGGCTGGGTTCTCGCGGGCCTCGCAGCCGGCGGCACCACGGCGTACATCCTCATCGAGTACCCCAAAGCGCAGAAGGGCAGCGCGCGGTCGCCCGGACCCTCGGTCGGCGTCGTCCCGCTCGTCTCGCCCGATACCCAGGGCGCGGCGCTGCTGGGCACCTTTTAGTCCGACCAAAGGTCGGCCCGATGAAAACGAGGGGGGTGGAACACACGAGCGCGTGAGGCTCGGGGGTTGCCCGGCCGTCACTTGCGAGCGTCAGCGAGGGCCGGGCGAGCCACGAGCCGAACTAGCGACACCAGCTACACCAACGGTTCTGTCATCTGATCGCGCTGGCGCTTCAGCGCGTCGCGGACCGTCGTCCGGGGCAGGCCCAGCCCGCGCGCGGTGGCGCTGACGTTCCTCTGTGAGCGCTCGAACGCCCGTGCGATCTCCAGATCGCACGGGCGCCGGCTCGTCCCCCCGCGCTCGGTCAAGGCGTCGAGGAGGTGGCGGGCACCGATGGCGCGCCCCTCGCCGGCCAGCAGGGCCGCGTGCGCGAGCAGGTTGCGCAGCTCGCGTACGTTGCCCGGGAACATCTGGCCCTCGAGGACGCGGAGCGCGCTGCGCTCGACGCTCGCCCCGTGAAACCCCGCCCCGTCGAGGAGGACGCGCGTCAGGTGCGGGAGATCACCGCGCCGCTCGCGCAAGGCCGGCAACCGGAGGACGCACGCGGCCAAGCGCTCGTAGAGATCGTGTCGAAACCGGCCGGCCCTCACGCGCGTCTCCAATGGCTCGCAGGTGGCCGCGACGAGACGCACGTCGAGGGCGACGGCTTGCTCGGCGCCGAGCGCGCGGACCCCCCCGTCCTCGACGGCCCGGAGCAGCTTCGCCTGCACGTCGAGCCCGAGCGCGCCGATCTCGTCGAGGAACAGGGTTCCGCCGTTGGCTTGCGC
>CALKVR010000781.1 GCA_938004815.1 uncultured Polyangiaceae bacterium
GGCGATCCGCAGGCGACCGATCTGGCAGGCCGCTTCGCGGGCACGGGGGTGACCGCGTCAGGTGCGGCGCGACCGACCCCGTAGTAAGCGACCCTTCTCTTCTTGGAGGCGACATGGCTCGCTCGCTCACGACGCTCTTGGTCGGTCTCTCGGTGACGGTCGCGTGCGGCCGAACTGGTGATCTGCTCCCCACGGATGGCGGCGAGGGCGCGGGGGGCTCGACGTTCGCGGGCCCGGGGGCCGCGACCTCCTCGTCGAGCAGCGGCGCCGCGAGCGGGCCGTCGAGCTCGAGCGGGGGTCAGGGCGCGTCGAGCGCCTCGAGCGCCGAGTCCTCGACGGGCGTGACGACGAGCGCGACCGCCAGCGCCACGTCGTCGGGCTCGGGCGGCCCCGTCGACTGCCTGCTCTGCATCAACAGCGAATGCCCCGACGTGCAGGCGTGCATCTTCGACCCCGTGTGCAGCCAGGGTATCGCGTGCATCTTCACCGACTGCGGCATCGACGACCCCGACCTCCAGTGCGCGATCGACTGCTTCGGGGGCGATCTGGTCGCCGCGGTCCAAGCCATCGAGGCGCTCGGGTGCGTGCTATCGAGCTGTGGCGAGGTATGCGCAGGGCTGATTCCACAGGGGGCGTAGGTCCGTCCCCCGTCTCCTGCTACGCTGTCCTCCGTGAGCGAGCCTGACGTCGTCCAGCGGATCAGCGGGCAGGGCGAGCGCCTGCACGTCTCGATCGGGGCGGTGTGCAACAACAACTGCGTCTTCTGCATGGAAGAGGACCGCGACGCTCGCTACGAGAACAACTCGGCGATGACGCGCGAGCGCGTGCGCTGGATGCTCGAGCAGCACCGCGGGGCAGAAGAGGTGTGCTTCACGAGCGGCGAGCCGACGACGCGGCCCGAGCTGCCGGAGTTCGTCGCCTGGGCCAAGGCGCTCGGGTACTCGCGCATCAGCACGATGACGAACGGCCGCCGCCTGTCGCATCTGCCGTACGCAGCGGGGCTGGCCAAGGCGGGGATGAACCGGTTCTACATCTCCATCCACGGCCACGAGAAGAAGCTCCACGAAGGGCTGACGCGCACGCCCGAGAGCTTCGAGCAGACGGTCGCGGGGCTCCAGTCGATCGCGAAGCTGAAGCGGTTCGGGGTCGAGCTTCACACGTCGACGGTCGTGACGAAACGCAACCTGCCGAGCATGCTCGACATCTATCGATTTCTTCGCAAGCTCGGGGTCGACCAGGTCGTCTTCAACGTCATGCAGGCCAACGGGCGCGCCGAGACGAACTTCGAGCACATCTTTCCCACCTACACCGAGATCGCGTCGACGTTCCGCGCGTTCCTCGCCGACGTGAACGAGGCCCGCCCGATGGCGTTCCTCGTCGACATCCCGCTCTGCACGACCGAGGGCATCGCCGATTTCAACCGCGGCTACGTCGAGCGCTACGTGCACTACGACACCGAGCGGTACGCGACGGTCGCGCGGGGTGAAGAGCGCAACCGCAGAGACGACGACGACGGCAAGCGCAGCCTCGTCATGGTCTCCCGCGAGGACCTCGACGAAGCGCGCCGGGTGAAGCGCCCCTCGTGCGCCACTTGCAAGTACGACGGCGTCTGCGAGGGCGTCTGGTCGGTCTACGCCGAGAACGTCGGGTGGGGCGAGATCGTCCCGGTCGCGGCCGGCGATTCGTCGGCAGCCGCTCCGTCAGCGGCCGAGTAGCGGCGAGAGCTCGCTCGTCCCGTGCATTTCGGCGTAGCCGCGCCGGACCCCGTAGCACTTCTTGTCGAGCGAGCACGATGCGCAGCCGGGCGGCTTCAGGAACTCGCCGCCATCGAAGCCGGCGGGGAGATCCGGCATCGCGAAGTAGGTCGCGAGCGAGCCCGGGACCAGGCAGAGCGGCAGGCCGCACATCGACTCGAAGCCCTTCACGACCACGCCGAGCTCGGCGGCCAGGCCGACGGCGGCGGCGATCCGGGGCAGCGCGTCGGCGTAGCGGGGCACGAGCGCGGGGTCACGCGGCACGAGATCGCTCGAGGGCGCCACGAACGAGATGTTGAGCTCGGCCCGCGGAAAGCGTCGCGCCACGAGGCGGACGACGTCCGACAGCTCGTGCACGTTCGCGCCGCACACGACGAAGTTGAGGATGGTGCGCGCACCGGACGCCACGAGGTTGTCGATGCCGACGACGGTGCGGTCGAACGTGCCGGGCGCTTCGGTGACGGCGTCGGAGACGGCCGCCGTAGCACCGTGGAGCGACACGAAGGCCTCGTCCAGACCGGCCTCACGCAGCTCGGCGACGTACGCGGCGTCGTCCAATCGGATGGCGTTCGTCTGGATCTGAATCGGGTACTTCGAGAGCCGTTTGGCGAGCGCGATGTACTCGACGAGGCGCGGGTTCAGCGTGGGCTCGCCGCCCGAGAGGGTCACCCGGGCCCCGCGTGCGGCCGCCGACTCGATCGCGGCGCGCACGGCGTCGGCGGGTGGCGCCGGCAGATGGGTCGACACGAAGCAGAACCGACACGATTGATTGCAGCGAAAGTTGGTGCGGACGATCTCCTCGTAGGTGCTCTCGCCCTCGATCAGGGCCAGGTTGGGCGTCACCATCTCGCGCGCGATCTGCTGCTCGACCGAGCCGACCAACGTGAGGCGCCGCCGGGCCTTCTCGCCCTGCACGGGGTGGAGCACCGCGGGCACGTGCACCGGCCCATCGACCGGGAGCCCACCGCAGCGCGGCCCGACGTCGCAGGCGCGGCACGCGTCGGCGCGCACGCGCCCCGCCTCGGCGGCGACCGGAGGCAACGAGAACCAGTGGTGGGGTCGCGCTCTGGTCTCGAAGAGGCACGGTACCAGCGCCGACCGCGGGTGGAGCGCCGTCGTCAGCTCCACGTCGCGCGCGGCCGCTTCGACGGAGCCGGCGACCGCCGCCGCCTCCTCGAGCGACAAGCGCTCGGCTGGGTCGGCCGTCGTGCGGGGTACGACCACGACGAGCGTGCGCGCCTCGGGGAGCTCCCTCGCGAGCGCGCGAGGCAGGTCGACGACGAGCGACCGCGTCGAAGCGGTGAGGGTCGCCACGATCTCGAGCGCGACACCCGAGGCGGCTAGCGCGCGAGCGCCGTGGAGCGCCGCCTCGAAGCCTCCCGGGTCCTGGGTGACGGCGTCGAGCGCGGGCCCCCAGCCCGAGAGGTGAACGCGGGCGACGTCCAAGCCCGCCTGGGCCAAGGCGACGGCGCGCCCGTGGTCGATGAGCGCAGCGTTCGTCTCGAGCACGACGCGACGCGCCCCGAGCTTCTTTGCCCCCGCGATGACCAGAGCCAGATCCCGACGGAGCCCAGGCTCGCCGCCGGTGAGGCAGATCTCTTCGGCCCCCGACGCGATCGCGTCGCGCAGGCGCCGAGCCAGATCGCGCGGGTCGGCGTGCGCGGGGTCGTCGCGCTCGGCGCGCTCGTAGCAGAACGAGCAGGCCTGGTTGCATCGGCGGGTCAGGACCACCGCCGCCGAGCGCCCGCCCGGGGCCGGCCCCTGCGGCGGACCAGGCGTCGATGTAGGCACCGTAGAATTCTAGCTGCGCGGCGGGAGAGAGGTTGCGAGGATCGGATCTTTCCGGGATCCTTACGAGGAAGGGAGTCTTGCTTCATGACCGGTCGGGTATTCGCCTCAGCCCTGCTCCTGGTCTCTGCCGCGTGCGCAGAGGGCGGTGCCATCGACGGCGACGGCGGGAGCGACGCGGTCAGCGCCAGCTCGGGCCCCGGCTCCCCTGGCAGCGGCGCCGGCGAGCCGAGCTCGACCAACAGCAGCACCAGCGGGTCGGGGTGCGGCGTCGAGAGCTGCAACGCCAAGGACGACGACTGCAACGGGACGATCGACGACCCCGACCAGCTGAACGGTCTGCCATGCGAGACCGGCACCCCCGGCGCGTGCGGCAGCGGCACGACCCTTTGTCAGGCCGGCGTGACGACCTGCGTGCCCAACGTCGCCCCCGGGACCCAGCCCGAGCTCTGCAACGCGATCGACGACGACTGCAACAACCAGGTCGACGACCTCGACGCGGCCGAGGTCTGCCCGACGCAGGTCCCCAACGCGCAGAACGTCGCCACGTGGTCGTGCACCGGCGAGTGCGCCATCACCGCTT
>CALKVR010000782.1 GCA_938004815.1 uncultured Polyangiaceae bacterium
GCGCGCGCGGGCCGATGGTGACGGCGGTGCCGCGAGCGGCCGCCTCGGCGAGGCGACCGAACAGGGTCGGGCTGAGGCCGCCCGAGCTCACGCACACGATCCACGCCGCCCCTTCGAAGGAGACGTCGCGGTCCTCACCCCCGACGTGGCCGAACGGGACGCCGCGCGACTCGAGGGTCGCCTCGATCATCCTGACGAATGTGTCAGCCTCTACCGCGGGCGGGTAGCCCAGGCCGAAATCGTCTTCGAACGCGCTCTCGCGCGCGCCCGCGCCCGCCACCGAGAAGAACGCGCCCGACACGGGCCCGAACGCGTGGGTCACGCGCGCCAGGCGGCGCTCGTTGCGCGGGATGACGATGCGGACGGGCACGCGCCGGCGGAGCGAGGGAAAGTCGACCTCGTCGAGGGCGGCGATCAGCTTGCGCCAAAAGAGGGCGAAGGGCCGCTCGCGACCGTGCGGATCGATGGGCGCGCCGATCCACCGGTCGCGCTCGACCGCCATGTACACGTTGAACCCGCGCAAGCCGTACGCGAGCCCGACCATCGTGGTGAACATGCTGTCGCGCTCGTCGATCGGCGGAAAGAACGGGGGAAAGCCGGCCCCCATCTCGCAAGCGAACGCGGGGACGTCGAGGGCGTCGCTGCGGACCGCGAGCTCGCTCGTGCGGCGCGCGACCATGGCCCGCGTCACCGGCGACGCCTTGGCGTAGTAGTCGTAGCCGACCAGATCGATGACGCCGCGGACGCGCGCGGCGTTGAGCGGCGTCGCCTCTTGGCCCGGCGGAAAATTGTGGGACCGAGGGATGCCGTCGAGGCCCGCATCGGTGAGCGCGTCGGCGAACCGCTGCATGGCCCGGGCGAGGAGACGCTCGTGGAGCTCGGCCCAGTCGACGTGGCGCGCGAGGTGGGCCGGGGTCGCGGCGTCGAACCTGGTGGGCGGCTGGATGTCGCCGAAGCGCGGCTCGCCCTCGGTCTCTTTGTCGTCGCCGTACGCGGCCGCGAGCTGGCCGAGCGTCTTGTACTTGTCGCGCAGGAACGAGCGGTAGAACGCGATCGCGTCGGGGTGGTAGTCCTGATCGTAGGGCCCGTCGCGAAAGTACATCGCGCCCTCGTTGTCGACCTGGAGCATGACGATCGGCCCGTCGGGATAGAGCAGCGGGACGAGGACCTTGGCGATGCTGCGATAAAAGCGCGTGGTCTCGTCGAGGAACACCTCGCTCGCGTAGCTGGGGACCGGGAACGCCTGCGGGAGCATGGGGAGGACGACCGGGTTCTGCTCGGGCGATCGCGCCTGGCACGCCGGGTCCCAGACGACGCGCTCGGGGATGCCGAAGTGGGTGAGCTCGGCGTTGATGTGCGGGCCGGGGCGGACGATGGCGTAGAGCCCGAGCTCCCAGGCGAGGCGCAAGAAGTGGCCGACGTCGCGGCGCGGATCGTTGTCGCCGAGCTCGAGCACCCCCGGCGCGACCTCGTGCACGTTCCACGGCACGTAGGTGTCGACGAAGCGCAGGCCCAGGCCCTTGATCGCGGTGAGGCAGGCCCGCCAATCGCGCGGGTCGAGCCGCCAGTAGTGCACGCTGCCGGCGTAGAGCGGGACGCGCTCGCCGCCGATCACGATGCCCTCACGCGATAGCTTCACGTCGCGGATCGGTCGTTCCATCCCTGGCCGGGCACAGCCTACACCGTATACTTTCGCCATCGCGACGCGGATGCAGCACCCCTTCTCTCGCAGGACGTTTCTCGCGCTCACGCTCGGCGGGCTGGGGTGTGGCGCGGCGGCGCGCGACACCCCCGTCGCCGAGGGCCCGGCTCCCGAGCCGCCCAAGCCCAAGGACGCGGCGCAGATCGCGACCGCGCTCGTCGGGGGCAAGGTGAGCGGCCTCGTCTGGGTCGATCGCGTGCGGCCGCACGCCGTCGGGCGAAAGCTGCTCGCGCTCGGCCCGGCCAAAGAGCTGCTCGAGGGGACGAGCGTCGATCCGCTCCAAGATCTCGAGCGCGTCTTCGTCACCGGGCCGTCGGCGCACGACGCTCGGGTGGTGTTCTTCGGCGAGCACAGCATCGCGCCCGCGCGCCTCGATCAGGTCATCCGCGATCTCGTCGCCAAGAGCGATCCGCCCGGGCAGGTGCTCGCCGATCAGCCGTTCCCCGCCGTTCGCGTCCAGAAAAAGCGCTTCAGCGGCGTGGTCGCCTTTCTCGAGCCGCGGTTCGTGGTCGCCGTCCCCGAAGATCTGGTGGGCGCGCTCGGCTCGTTCGCGAAAACGGGCGGCTTGCCCGACCCGGCCGGGCCCGAGGCGGCGCACCTCACCGCCATCGACCCAGGGCGCACCCTGCGCGCCCGCGGCGCGCCCCGGGTGCCCGACACGATCTCGCATGGTAACGCCACTGTCATTTTGAACCGCGATGGCGGCGTCACCGTCGACGCGGTGGGACAGAGCGCGAGCGCCGAGCAGGCGCCCGACGACGCCCGACAGCTGACCAAGAACATCGACAATGCCACGAGCGTGAACCTCGGCATCGTACGAATTCGTGCTTTCCGGCCCGTCGTGTTCGCGCCTCGCGGCGACCAGATCGTGTCCAAGGTCGATCTCAGCCGCGCCGAGGTCGATCAGCTGCTGGGGCTCGCGTCGACGTTCCTCTCCAAGTAGCGGCGACGCGGGGAGACGCCCGGCCCGCCGGCGTAAGACAGGGCTCCTTCCTTTTTCGGCTCTCATGTCTCGCGCCGTCTTGTTCACGCTGGTCGCAGTGGCCGCGCTGGTGCTCTCTCCCGGCGTCGCCCGCGCCGACCCACCGCCCGGTCTCGGCGACTGCACGTTCTTTCCCAAGCCCGCGTGCGACGTGTCGCTCGTCGCCGAGCTGGCCGTCGGCGGCGGCCAGAGCCACTCCGGCGCCGGCACGCGCGCGTTCTTCTACGGGTTCGCCGAGACGGGGGTCCTGTTTCCGGTCCGCGGCGCCCGGCACCTCCACATGGGGCCGGTCTTCGCGCTCGGCATCGAGCCCAACAACGACGGCCTGGCCTGGGTCGGCAACCCGCGGATCCGCGCGCGCTGGTTCGTGGGCGGCACCGACTTTCTCATGGAGGGCGGCGCAGGCCTGCAGTTTCGGCGGTACATCGCCCACGAGCCGCCGCCGACGGCGACGCACGCCGGCCTGATGACCGAGCTCGCGCTCGGCTACCACGGCATCGTCGCGGCCTGGGCCGAGGTGGGCGGGCTCCACGACTTCGGCGGGAGCGGCCGAGACGAGGCCCGGTGGGCGGCCGGGATACGGGCGAACCTGGTGGGGTGGGCCGCCGCTTTCGCCAGTATCGCCGACGCGTTTTGACCTGCTAGACCTGGAGCATGACGCCGCCGGCCCGCTTTCTTCACGTGGACGAAGCGCGGTCACGGTTCGGCGGCAGCATCGATCGGCTGGGCGAGCTCTTGCGCGACGCCGACCCGCTCGCCGACGCCGTGGTCGAGGCCTTCTCCAAGCAGCTCCCGGGCACCGGCCGGCGCATGCTCGAAGAGGCGCTTCGCAACGGAATCGGCGCGGTGCACAACCCGCCCGAGGCGCTGCGTGCGCTCTTCGCCGAGGTCGATCACGTGCCCGCGTGGGTCGATCGCGACGCGATCGAGCGCGGCGGCGAGCTGCTCTTGCGCGCGGGTTGGTTCGGCGGCCTCGCCCTGGCGACGTCGCTCGTCTACGGCTACGCATCGCCCGGCGGCAACAAGCCCCTCGTGTTCAGCGGGCGGCTGACCCAGCAGGCGCCGCGGCGGCTGATGGAGACGTCGCGCTTCGTCGAGCAGACGTGCTTGCCCGGCGGCCTGCGCCGCTTCGCCGAGGGCTTCGCGATCACGGTCAAGGTGCGGGTGATGCACGCGCAGGTGCGCCGCATGCTGCTCGCGAGCGATCGCTGGTCGGTCGACGACTGGGGCGTGCCCGCGAACCAGCACGACATGGGCGGCACCTCGCTCTTGTTCTCCGCGGTCGTCATCGACTCGCTGAGAAAGATCGGCTTCGACCTGGGCGACGAAGAGGTGCACCTCTACATGCAGCTCTGGCGCTACTCGGGTTACCTGATGGGCGTCAGCCCAGAGGTCCTGCCCACCAGCGAGCGTGAGGCGCGCCGGCTCATGGACATGATCGCTTCGACCGAGGCCGAGCCCGATGACGACTCGCGGCGGCTCACCACCGCCCTCTTCGCGGCGGGTGAGGACCCGCCCGAGGGCGGTCGCCGGCCGCCCGAGAAGGTCGTGCTGCTCGGCCAGGGGATCATCCGCGGCATCCTCGGCCAGGCGCTCGCCGACCAGCTCGGCGTCCCCGACACCCGCTACAAGCGCGCTTACCCGGTCGTCCGCGCGTTCGTTCGCCGCGCCGAGACGCTGCGGTCGACCCTGCCCGCCTCGCTCGCGCGCGGCGCCCACGCGCACGCCGTCGACCTGGGCAAGGCCTATTGGGCGATGCTGACGCGCGGCTCCAAGGAGCCGTTCGGCTTCGCTCCGCCCGAGCGCCTGCTCGGGCTCGCCAACGTCGTGGCCATGGTCACCCCTCGGCGGGTGAGCCCACTCGCGTCCGTGATGCGGTCGCGATAAGAATCCCCCATGCGGCTCGTGAAGCTGGGTATCGCCAACGTCGACACGACGGTCGGCGCGGTGCGCTCGAACGTCGACGCGTGCATCCGCACCGCGCGCGAGATGGCGGCCGGCGACGTCACCGTCGCGGTGTTCCCCGAGCAGGTGGTCGGCGGCTACGCCCCCGAAGACCTCGTCCAGTGGCGCGGGTTCGTCGACACGCAGCGGGCCGAGCTCGCGCGCTTCGCCGCCGAGACCGCCAAGACCACCACCGTGTTCGTGCTCGGCCTCGCCGTCGGGGTGGGCGGTGATCTCTTCAACGTCGCCGCGGTCGTCCACGGCGGCCGCATCCTCGGCTTCGTCCCCAAAGAAAAGCTGCCGACGTACAACGTCTTCTACGAGGCGCGCACCTTCTCGCGCGGCGCGCCCGGCCTCGATCTCGACGCCGCGGGGGTGCGCCTCGGCGACTTCACCTTCACGTTCGACTTCGGCGTCCTCGCGGTGGAGGTGTGTGAGGACATCTGGTCACCCGACGGCCCGATGCGTCGCCGCTCGTACAGCGGCGCCGAGATCGTCGCGAACCTCAGCGCGTCGCCGTTTCGCACCGGCGTCGTATCGACCCGGCGCGAGATGATCGCGACGCGCGCGGCCGACAACCAGTCCACCGTCGTCTACGCCAACCTCGTGGGCGGCAACGACGGCTTGGTGTTCGACGGCGGCGGGCTCGTCAACCAGAACGGCCGCCCGATGCTGGAGGCCGAGCGGTTCCGCGAGGGCTGGTCGGCGGCGGTGGTCGATCTCGATCGCACCTCGCGGTGCCGGCGTGAGGCGACGACGTGGCGCAGCGACCTCGAGGCGTTCCGCTCGGTCTCGCGCGCCGTCCCGTCGATCACCGGGGCGGGGCCGACGGCCAAGCGCACCGGCCTCCGCTACCCGGCCCCCTCTCCGCGCACCACGTACTTCTTGCCGAGCGCCGAGGTGCCGCAGACGTCGCCGCGCGACGACGTGCTCGACGATCTCTTCGAGGCGCTCGCGGCCGGCGTGGGCGGCTATTACAAAAAGACGGGCGCGTTCTCGTCCATCGGCGTCGCCCTCTCGGGCGGGCGCGACTCGCTCCTCACCCTCCTCATCGCGTGGCGCGCGCTCGCCCTCTTGCACCCGGGCAAGGCGGGGGCCGATCTCGCCGGGGTCATGGGCGAGCGGCTCCACACCTTCTACATGCCGACGCGCTTCTCGTCCTCGGCGACGCAGGCCGCCGCCGAAAAGATCGCGGCCGATCTGGGCGCGCGGTTCATGGTGCTCCCGATCGAAGACGCGTTCCTCCGCGAGACCGAGGCGACCCAGGCGATGCTCGGCGGCGGTGAGCCGACCGAGATCACGCGGCAGAACATCCAGGCTCGCATCCGCGGCCAGCGCATGTGGAACTGGTCCAACACGAGCGGCGCGCTGTTTCTCCAGACCGGCAACATGAGCGAGAAATCGCTCGGCTACACCACCGTCGGCGGCGATCTCGAGGGCGCGCTCTCGGTCGTGGCCAACCTGCCCAAGACCGTCGTCATCGCGATGCTCGAGCGCCTGCGCACCCGCTTCGGCTTCCCGGGCATCGACGCGACCCTCGCGACCACGGCCGGGCCCGAGCTCGCCGCCGATCAGTCGGGCGAGGCCGAGCTCATGCCGTTCGAGGTGCTCGACGCATGCCTCTACCTCTATGGGGCGGAGAAGCTCGCCCCCGACGAGCTCGCGGCCGCGCTGCCCAGCGTCTTTCCCGATCGTGACCCCAAGGTGCTCGCAGCGCAGGCGCAGAAGTTCGCGACCCTGTTCACGCGCTCGATCTACAAGTGGGTGCAAGCCCCGCTCGCGCTCCACGTCGGGTCGCTCGATCTCGATCGCGAGCGCGCGCTCCAGCTGCCGGTCGTGCAGCGCACCGAGTGGTCGGGCAAGTAGCGGCGGCCGCGCCCGCTCAGCCCAGGCCGAGGATCTCGATCGCGTTCTTCGAGAAGATGCGCTCGCGGCCGGCGTCGTCGATCGGCATGCGGTCGACCCACCCGCGGATGGCGCCGTAGTCGTAGGAGCCATCGCCGGCGTGGAACCCATACGGCGCGTCGGTACCGTAGAGGCAGCGATGCGGGCCCATCGCGGCGACGGCGGCGCGGGCGAGGGTCTCGTCGATGTAGGGGCTCGAGAGATCGACGTACAGGTTCGGCAGATCGCGCGCGTGCTTCCACAGATCGTCGTAGAACGGCACGCCCGCGTGGGCCGCGATCACCCTCAGCTTGGGGAACGCCGCGCAGATCGCGCGGTAGTCGCCGCGCGGGCCGAAGCCGAGGTGGATGAGCGCGGGCAGGCCCAGCTCTTCGGCGCGACGGAGGAGCGGCATGGCGACGCCGGTGCGGTAGTCGTGCCAGTGCGGGTGGAGCTTGATGCCGATCATGCTGCGCCGCGCGCGCAGCGCCTCGAGCTCGTCGAGGACGCGCGGGTTGTTGCGCGGGTTCAAGAACATCCAGCCGAGGAACCGGTCGGGGTGCGCGTCGCACGCGCGCGCGACCGCGTCGTTGTCGGGGCGCGCGTAGATGCCGATCGTCTTTCCCGAGAGGACGAGATCGCCCTCGGCGTTGAGGAGGGCGCGGTGGATGCGCTCGACGACCGGGCGCGTGATCGCCGAGCGCGAGAGCCGGCGCGCGACGGCCAAGAGGCGCTCGTGCGTGTCGGGCACCGGGTCGTTCATGCAGGGGATGAGCGCGACCTTGTCGACGCCGGCGGCGTCCAGCTTTCGGACCATCTCATCGAGATCGAGGATGCGCGGGTCGTAGTGAGCGGGGCTGTCGATGATCACGGGCAGGGCTCCTGGATAGACGGTCGTCGAAGCTCTCGCGGGCGCCGCGTGCGGCTTCATGAATGGCTTGGAGCTCGGGCTGCAAGAGCCGCCGCTCGACGAGCTCGTGAAATCGTGCGGGTGACAGGCGTGCGTCGGGCAAGAGCCGCTCGACGAGCTCGATCGCGTCGGCTCTCCGGCGGAGCGGATCGGTGCCCAGCTCGCCCACGACCTCGGCGACCGTCACGAGCACGACGCGCGCGGCGTCGCGGTCGTCGCTATCCGCGGGCGACGCCTCCAAGGGCGCCTCGGCGGCGGCCGGGAACCACCGCTCGTAGCGGCGATCGAGGGACGCTCGATCGCGCGCGGCCACCTCTTCTTTGGCGGAGCGGCCGTGCTCGCCGGACGCGTCGGCTTGCGCTTTCGAGCGGTCGCGCTCGAGGTCGTCGAGCTCGAGCAAGACGTCCTCGACCTCGCGCTTGAACGCGGCCGGCTCGAGCGGTGCCGCCGGCGCGATGCGCGGGCCGAGCGCCTCACCCCGACAGAGCGCGGTGAGCTCGTCATCGCCGAGGTGATGGTAGAAGGCGCGCTCGCCCCGCGCGCGCTGTCGCGCGACCAGGTCACGCAGGACGGGGTTCTCTTCACCGAGGGCGATCACGCTGATCGATATCGCGACGTCGCCCGCCTCTTCACGCGCGGCGCGCAGCGCGTCGGGGTCGACCGGGGCGTTGCCGTCGGTCACCAGCACGATGCCGGCGCGCGCGAGGTCGGGGTCCTCGCGCTTCTTGTCGCGGATGAGCTGCATGCTCATGAGCAGCGCTTGCTGGATGTCGGTGCCACCCTTGCGCGCGTTGCCGACGACGTCGGCCATCGCCGCGAGCGCCTCAGACGGGGTCGCCA
>CALKVR010000783.1 GCA_938004815.1 uncultured Polyangiaceae bacterium
CTTCGGACAGCGAGGAGACAACGTGCCGCGTGCCTGGCTCGTCCCCGCACCTGAAGGTGGGACGTTCACGCCACCCGCGTACGGGCAGGATCTGGCCGACGCCCTCGTGCCGAGCTTCACGCTCGATTGCATGAGGCCCTCGGCCGGAGACGTGGATGCCGACGGACGCGACGAGGTCGTGTTGCTCTTCGGTGGCGCGGTCTGCGGCGATGCAACGACCACTTGGCTGGCGGTCGGGCGAGAGGTCGAGGGTGAGCTGGACTTCACCGTGAGCGAGGTCGGGCTCCCCTCGGGTGGCGCCGCGACGACACTCGCCGATCTCGACGGCGACGGCGCCGCCGACCTCGTCGTCGCGCTACGGGGCGGGGTCTCGGTGTTTTGGGGAGGCGCGGACGGGCTCGCATCGCTGGCAGCATCGGTGTCGCACCGAGACGATGGCGCCGTCATCGACTTGGTACGCGTGGCCAGGTCTCCCGGCGCAAGCGGGCCGTGGCGCGCTTCGTTCCTCACCGAAGGCGGAACAGTGTCCGTGATCGCCTTCGACGGCGCTCTTTCGGTCGACGATGTACCTGCGGCGACGGGCGATCATCTGCGCTCCGCGGACGTCGATGGCGACGGCCTCGGCGATCTGATCCTCACGGGCCCCGATGCCATCGAGGTCTGGCTCGCCGACCCAGCACCGCCGTTGGGTGATCCGCCGCGACTGCCGTTTATCGCAAGTGAAGGTTGAAGAACTACGGCGTCGCGTCGTCACAGAAGCTGCCACCAGGGTCGACGAATTTTGGATACCGTTCCTACATCGAGAAGCATGTCTCCGCGGCCGAGCTCGCGCTCGATGACGTCGTCGATGTCCTCTTCTTTGCCCGAAGCGCAGGCGCCACCGGCCCGGGGCGCGTCGGTGTCCTGACGTCGTCGTCGGTCGTGGTTCTCGACTCGGAGGGGACCCAACGGGGGGCTTCCGCCCCGGATGATGCCAGGTTGCTGCGATCCGCCGATGTGAACGGCGACGGTCTCGGTGACCTCCTGCTGGTGACAGAATCCGGCGTGGAGGTGCTCCTTGCTACGCCGGCCGCGCCGCTGGGCAACGAACGGCAATGAGTGCCTGGGACGTGTCCCGGACCGCAGTGTCGGGTGCGGCCGTTGCGTCGGTAGGGCCCGTTTTTAGCGTGCGGGGCGCGGCACGTGGCGTGCACTGCCTGCGCGACGGGAGGATGCAATGAAGAAGGTCGGGCTGGGCTTGGCTGCGGTGCTGGGGATGCTGTCGATCGGTTGTTCCGACGACGAGCCGGCGACGACGGGTGGAGGGGGTTCCGGCGGCGCGGG
>CALKVR010000784.1 GCA_938004815.1 uncultured Polyangiaceae bacterium
CTACCAGGCTGTCGATGAGGGCCGGCACATGGGGTACGCCGTCGCGCTCACCACCGGGCACATCCCCCACGTCCTCGACCCGATCGAGCCCAAAGACCTCGCCCTCCCCGACATCAAGGGCACCAACATCCAGGCCGCCGCCGCCCACCCGCCGCTCTACCACTCCATCGTCGGGTTCCCGGTCAAGCTCGCTTCGCAGGCGGGCAGCGCTGCCGTAGCCGTCCGCATCGCGCGGTCGATCTCGATCGTCTTCGGCCTCCTGTCGGTCGCGATGATGTACCGCCTCTTGCGCACGCTGCTGCCCGGGCGCCGCGATCTGGTGGCGATGGCGCTCGGCGCCGTCGCGTGTCTACCCATCTTCACCTTCGCGATCTCGGTCGCGTACAACGACGCGCTCGCGATGCTCGGTGTCACCGGGGTGCTCGCGACCACGGCGGCGGCCGCGGTCGGTGGTTTCCGTCGGCGGCTCTACATCGAGTGCGCCATCTGGATGAGTGTCGCCGGCCTCACACGCATGACCGCGTTCCTCGCGACCGTACCGGCGGCGCTCGTCTGGATCTGGATCGCGCGCGACATCGGGCTCGGCAAGCGGCTTCGGCCGCTCTTGCGCGGTCTCCTCGCGGGGGCGGGGCTTTTCACGGCGGCTGCCCTCACGAGCGGCTGGTTCTACATCCGGAGCTTCGTGATGTACGGCGATCCGACGGCGGCGACCGCCCTCCTCGGTCACCTCAAGCGCGTGCCGCACGGCTACTTTCGCGCGTTCGTGGAGCGGCCGGCCGTGCTGTTCGAGCAGCACTGGACGCGCATCGTCGGCGGCGTTTTTCTCCCGGCGTCGAGCGAGCGCTACGCCCACGCTCTCGCGATCCTCACCGTGATCGGCATCGTCGTCCTCGGGGTCCGCATGGTGCGGCGCCGGCCCCTCGCCCTGCCCGACCTCGCCACGCGGTGGGCGTGGGTCGCCGTGCTCGGCGCCGCCGCGGTCAACCTCGGCCTCGTGCTCGCGTTCCACGCCAAGGGCGGCGACATCACCCCGCGCTACATCCTCGCGTTCTTCTGGCTCCAGATGCTGGTCCTCGTGGTCACGATGACGTGGCCGCGCGGCCCGTATCTGGCCGCGGGCGTCCTCTTCAGCATGGCCCTCATGCATTTCTTGATCATGGAGGCGTACGCGTCGGAGCAGGTCGGCAACGTCCTCTTGGCGCAAGAAGAGGGCAGGCGGCGGGGCAGCGACTTCGCCGTCGCCGTCGGCATACGCCGCAGCGGCGTGCCCGAGCCGGAGGTGTGGTTCGTGGGTTGGCTGGCGCTCTTCACCGCCGGCTTCACGATGATCATCCGTGAAGCGTTCCGACACTACCGGCCGACGCTCGCCTCAGACGTCGCGTTGGCCGGCCCCGGGGCGGTCGGCGGTGAAGGTGGGCGGCTTGATCTGCCAGGCGACGAAGCCGATCACCGCGAGCGCGACGTACACGACGAAGAACACGAACAGCCCGAACGCGACGCCTTGCGCGGCGGCGAGGCCGATGGCCGGGAACACCACCGCAAAGAACGCCTCGCGGATGCCGACGCCGCTCATGCTGATCGGCAAGAGCCCCATCAGGTTGGCGACGGCCAACAGGCACACCGCGTCGAAGAACGAGATCGGGACGCCTAGGGCGCGCGCCGCGAGCCAACCCTGGCCGAACCCGACGAGGAACGAGACGACGGTAAGCGGAAGCGTAACGACGAGCGTGCGCGACACCTGCGCGCGCAGCGCGGCGAGGAACCGAGACAGCCCGCCGGCGCTCGGGTCGCGCGCGAGGCGGGCCCAGGCCCCCGTCATTACGCGTTCGGCGAGGCCCGGCACCAGGAGCACGAGGGGGCCGAGCACCGTCGCCGCGACCACCGCCCAGCTCAGCATCCAGAGGTCGCCCGCGATGACGGGCGAGTAGCGCACCATCGCGATGGCGACGAAGCCGGCAAGGACGTAGAGATCGGTGAGCCTGTCCATCACCACCGACGCGAGGCCCTCGGCGTATGTCGCGCCCACGTCGTGCTTCAGATACTGCACGCGCAGCACGTCGCCCACGCGCCCCGGCGTCGTCATGGCCAGGTAGAGCGACGACGAGAACGCGAGCCACGCGTCCTTGGTGGGGTACACGATGCCGCGCGCGCGCAGCATGACCTGCCAGCGCACCACCTTGAGGTGGATGGCGACGAAGTTCACGCCGAGGGCCAGCGCGAGCCAGCCCGGGTGCGCGGCCGCGAACATGCGCCAGATCGCCGACGGATCGTCGAGCCGCACAACGATCAAGACGAGCAGCGCGGGCCCGAGGAGGCGAAGGAGCCACCGCGCCGCGGTTCGCTTTTTCGTCGGTTCTTGCAAGCGATCTCCGGCACCGCCCCGAGGCGGCGAGGCCAACGACGGCTTACGCGAACGAGCCACGACGCGCAACGTGGGCGGCCAAGCGGAATCCGCAGGGTATGCCTTGCGCATACAACCGAATATGCTCAGTATGCCGCATGCGGACGACCCTCGAAATTTCGGACGCGCTCTTCGAGCGAGCCAAGCGGCTCGCCCGCCGAACAGGCCGGCCCATGCGCGCCTTGGTCGAAGATGGCTTGCGGCTTCTCCTCGCGGCCGAGACGCCGAGCCGCCAGTACGAGCTCCCCGATGCGAGCGTGGGCGAAACGGGGGCCGAGAACCCGCTCGAGTCGATGTCGTGGCAAGATCTCCGCGCCGAGATCTACGGCGGGCGTTGACGTGATCGCGGTCGACACCAACATCCTCGTGTACTCACACCGTCGCGAGGTGCGGGAACACGGTGCCGCCCTGCGGGCGGTGCGCGCTCTCGCCGAGGCATCGGAGCGCTGGGCCATCCCGTGGCCTTGCATCTTCGAGTTCTTCAGCGTGGTGACCAACCCGCGGATCTGGAAAGGCGCGGCCTCGAGCCCCGCGCAAGCGTGGCGCCAGATACAAGGCTGGCTCGGGTCTCCGTCTCTGCTGCTGTTGTCGGAGCCCGAGGGTTTCGCCGCTGTGCTCGAGCCGATGGTTACACGGGGGCGCGTCCGCGGCCCGCTCGTCCACGATGCACGGGTCGCAGCCCTCTGCGTCGCGCACGGCGTCGAGCGACTGCTCTCGCGCGACCGAGACTTCTCCCTGTTCCCCGAGCTCGTCGTCGAAGATCCCCTCGGGCCCTGAGCGCCACACGACGTGTCTGCGTGCTCGCGCCGGTCCTGGTGTGAGGGCTACGATCCCCGCATGCGCTCCTTGGGGCTCGCCGCCGCTGCTCTGGTGATCTTCGGGGCGCGCGTCGCGTGGGCGGTCGACGCCGACCCGGCCACCTACGAGGCGCTCGTCCCGACGCTCGTCCCCGGTGACACGCTCGATCTCGCCGCCGGAACCTACACGGGGAACCTCGACATCGTCGGGATCGCCGGAACCGAGGACGCGCCGATCGTCATCCAGGGACCCGCCGACGGCAGCGCCGTATTCACCGGCAACGCGTGCTGCAACACGATCGAGATCACCGACGCCAGCTTCGTCGTCATCAAGAACCTCACCGTCGACGGCCAAGGGATCCCCGGCGTGTTCGGTGTGAGCGCCAAGGGTGGTGAGGCCAACGACGTGCACCACATCACCATCGAGGGCTGCCGCTTCGTGGGGCACGGCGCGTCGCAGCAGACGGTGGCCATCTCGACCAAGGCGCCCACCTGGAGCTGGGTGATTCGCCGCAACGTGATCGATGGGGCGGGGACGGGCCTCTACCTGGGCAACTCGGACGGGTCCGATCCCTTCGTGGCCGGCGTTATCGAGAACAACCTCGTCATGAACACCATCGGCTACAACATGCAGCTCAAGTTTCAGACCGCGTGGCCCGCGACCCCGGGTCTGCCCGCTCAGCCGACGTCGACGATCATTCGCGACAACGTCTTCATCAAGAACGACGCGCCGAGCCCCGACGGCGATCGGCCGAACCTCCTCGTCGGCGGCTACCCCGAGACCGGCCCGGGCTCCGAGAACCAGACCGAGATCTACGCGAACTTCTTCTTCCACAACCCACGTGAGGCGCTGCTCCAGGCGTCGGGGCGCGTGAGCGTGCACGACAACATCTTCGTCGACACGGTCGGAGCCGCCGTGGTCGTCACCGATCACGATCTCCCGCTCCGCCGCGCGCGCATCTACAACAACACCGTCTATGCCGCACAGACTGGGTTTCTCTTCGGCAGCGCAGCCCCTGAAGGCGACCTCGTACGAGGCAACCTCGTGTTCGGGCCCGCGCTCGTGTCGGGCCCGGTCGCGGACGAAGCCGACAACCTCCTCTTTGCGATGGGGGATGCGCCGATGGTGGTAGGGAGCCCATCGCTCGTCCTCGGCGAGATGGATTTCTACCCGCTCGTCGGTCAGGCCCAGGGCAGCGCGGTCGACCTCTCCTCGGTGGCGGCCGAGGTAGACTACGCCGTCGACTTCAATCGAGCGTCGAAGGGCGGCTTCGCCTTCCGCGGCGCCTACGCGGGTGAGGGGACGAACCCGGGCTGGCAGCTCGACGCCGAGCTGAAATCGGTCGCGCCCGGCGGGACGTCGAGCTCGAGCGGCGCGGGGGGCGGTGCCTCGTCGGCCGCGTCGGGTGTCGGTGCAGCGTCGTCTGGTGCCGGAGCGGGCTCGGGCGGCGCGGCAGGTGATGGCGATGGCGACGGCGCAGACGACGGGTGCGGGTGTTCGACGCCGAACGCGCCCGACCCCCGCGGTGCGCTCGCGGCCCTGCTCGGGCTCGCTCTCTGGGTCGCTCGCAGGGTGCGCGGCGCGGCGAGGTTGGAATCTTGAAATTTCTCCCTCGTCGAGCTCGAACCCACTTCGAGACGTCCCCAGGGCCTCGATTTCACCTGGCTCAGCCTTGCACCACTACGGCCAATACGCGCCCCCGCGCCCGCATCGCGCTCATCGGGGCCACCACCCGACGGGGCGCTTCTGTCCGCGGTGCTCCTATCCGCTCTACCACCAGCCGGCCAAGGCCGTGTGGATCGACCATTGTTGGCGATGCGGCGGGAGCTTCGTCGAGCCGGACGAGGTCGCGGACGCGATAGGCGAGCACGCCGACCCGACGAAGTGGCAAGCGCGGGCTTTCGCGCGACCCGCCACGCCGAGCAGGCTCGCGTGTCCGAGCGGCCACGGTCGGATGGTCTCGTACCACCTGTGCCACGAAGGGAAAGAGGTCGAGATCGACGGCTGCCTGGTCTGCCGTGGGCTCTTCCTCGACTCGCGCAAGGCGCGAACCCTCGCCGCCATCACGTCTGCCGTTCACGACGAGATGGCGATGCCTGGTGCGGCCAAGGGACCGCTCGGGGTGATGGCCATGTACCTGCTCCAGGTGACGACGCTCATGCCGTCGAAGGTGCACGCGCCGCTGAAGCGCAAGACGGTCCTGGTGCCCATCGCCATCGCCCTGATGACCGTCATCTTCGCGTTCGAGATGCTGCTCGCCATCTCTGACCAGCTCGACGCGTTCCTGCGGAGCTTTGCGTTCGTTCCGAGAGACTTCGCGCGCGGCAAGAGCCTGCTCTCGGTCGCCACCTACTCGCTCTTGCACGGTGGCGTGGCCCACCTGCTCGGCAACATGTACACGCTGTACGTCTTCGGCGAGAACATCGAGGACACCCTCGGCGGCGCGCGCGCGGCCGTTCTCTACTGGGCATCGGCGATCGCGGGCGGCCTCTTGTACTTCGTGCTCAACGCAAAGAGCTCCACGCCGCTCGTCGGCGCGTCGGGCGCGATCGCGGGCCTGATGGGTGCCTACCTCGTCCTCTTGCCGCGCGTGAAGCTGTGGCTCGTGATCTTCTTCGTCCCGGTGAAGATCCGCGTCTATTGGTACATGGGCGTCTGGTTCTTGCTCCAGTTCGTGCTGATGATGGACCCGAAATCGCGCATCGCGTGGGAGGCCCACGTCGGGGGTTTCATCGCGGGCGCGGCGCTGGCATTCGTGCTCCGACGGCGCGAGACGCCCGAGATGCCGCCGAGCATGCGTAGGCCTGGAAGGAGCGCGGTCTAGCTCTCTCGCTGCGCGCGCTCGGATCGCTTCTGGAACAGGTCGCGCTTGGCCGCCTCGGTGAGCGCGACGAGCGCGGGGTGCTTGAGCCTGCGCTCTCCCGTCAGCGCGTAGAAGCGCTCGGCGATACCGCGCGCGATGCCGACCTTTTGAAGCCGATACTGCCGCTTGATCTGCGGCTCGATCACCGAAGGCGCGGCGAAGAGCCCAGACCCGTCTTCGCCGAAGGCATTGAGGAGCGCGCTGTCATCGAACTCCGCGACGACGCGGGGGCGAATGCCGAGCTCGTCGAACCACCCCTCGAGGGTGCGTCGCATGCTCGACGCGTGCGTGGGCAAAAGGAAAGGCGCCTGGTCGAGAGATCGAGGGAACCCCGGCTTGTATTTGGCGGCGAGCCCCGGGGTACCGAAGATGGCCATCTTGCTCTCGCCGAGGAGGTGGCTGTAGACCTTCACGTTGGGTAGGTCGGCCCCCGGCGCGTCGGTGAGCACGACGTCCAGCGCGTGAACGGCCAAGTCTGCCAAGAGCCGTTCGGGGGGCTCCTCGCGACAGATGACGTGCACCTCGGTGTCCATCTCGCGCAGCGGCTCGAGGAGGCGTCGCGCGATCAGCTTGGGCACGCTCTGGGCGACGCCGACCGCCACCTTCAGCGGCCTGCCGCTCGCGCCCCCGCGCACCGCGCCGAGGAGCTCGCGGCCGAGCGCGAAGATCTCTTCTGCGTACCGGTAGGCGACCTGGCCGGTCTCGGTCAGGACCAGCCTGCGGCCGCGCTTCACGAAGAGGTCTTCTCCCAGCGCGGCCTCGAGCGCGTTGATCTGCGCGCTCAACGTCGGCGGTGAGAGGCGCAGCTTCGCCGCGGCCGGTGCGAGACCACCCTCGCGCGCGACCATGAAGAAGTAGAGCAGGTGGTGGTAGTTCAACCACTCCATCGACCCGCCATGGTCGACAGTCTGCTGCCTTCGTTCATTACGAAAAATAGAATAGCAAGATTTGGTTGCCTCGAATTGTCGGTTCTCTCGAAGTGTCATGCCCGGCGGCGTGGCACCCCCAGGACCAGCAGCGCCAGGCACCCCAAGAGGCCGATGATCCGTGTGATTCGGTCGAGCGTGCCCCGGGGCTCGTAGGCGTAGTCGGTCGGGCGCGCCGCGAGCGGGTCGCTCTCCAGGCTCTCGACGAGGGGGGCGGGGCCGAACGCCGTTCCGTCCGGCGCGAAGGTGACCGTACGGGCCGCGCGGATCGCCTCGACCACGCCCCGCGCGTCGGCGGTCTCGACGAAGACGTACGTCCTCACCAGGCCGAGCACGCTGCCGCCGTGGTAGTCGGAGTTGCCGATCATCGCCTTGCCCTCGCCGCAGGGGCCCTTCGCGAACGCGGCCATGTCGGCCCACGATCCGATCCCGCGCTCCCCGCCGTACGCGAGGGGGTGCACCGCCTCGATGCCGTCGGCGACGTCGCACACCTCGAACGCGGCGTCGTGGTAGCGCTTCGTCGGGTGCGCGATGAGCAGGACCCCGCCCTGCGCGTGCACGGCCGCCGCGATGTCGCGAGCGGGCGCTCGCGCATCCACGTCGGCCTCGATCCCGAGGGCGAGCATGTGGAGGCGCAGGGTCGTGACCTCTTCGCCGGTCAGGACGATCGGCGCATCGTCGACGAAGCCCGCGCAGAGACGGGCGAGCTTGGAGGGGAACACCGAGTTGTGCTCGGTCACCCCGATCACGTCGAGCCCGCGCCGCCTCCCGAGGACGACCAGGTCGCACGGGGAGACGACGCCGTCGGAGAACCGCGTGTGCATGTGAAAATCGCCCTGCAGCACGCGGTAGCCGGCGCGTTCCTCGATGGGTCGAGGCGCGTGAGCGTCGAACATGGCGCCGCCAGCGACCCCTGCGAGGGCGCACGCCGCTGCGATCGCGCGCGCGATCAAGGGCCCACCCCCCTCGGGCCGAGGAACTGCGGCGCCAGGTTGTCGATCAGCGCGTACCAAGCCACGAGGAGCGCGATCTTGGCCAGCCATTCGACCCCGAGGAGGCCGAGCGCGCGACGCCGGCTCTCGCCGCCGCACACCCGGTAGAACGCGAAGCTCGTGACCGCGGCCGCCGCGATCGTGAGCACCCCGAGGGCGGGCAGCACGCGAGACGACATCAGCCACCCGAACGCCCCAGCCACGTCGGGCGCGACGAGCACCACGGCTGCGAGCGAAAGGAGGAACAAGAGGTACGGACCGTTGCCGGCCATGTGCAGGGCGACGGCGTCGAGGACCGCGAGGCGAGCCTTGGTGCGCCGGCTCACGAAGCCCACGACGAGGGCCTGGAGAACGGGCAGAAAGCTCCAGGCGAGCGCGACGAGGACGAGGTGGGACGGCACCAAGCGGCCCGCCGTCGTCACCGTCACGGCGGCGCTGATGGCGAACAGGTTCGTCGCGACGCGAGCGGCCACGCCCAGCACGCCGCGTCCAGCCCTCGCC
>CALKVR010000785.1 GCA_938004815.1 uncultured Polyangiaceae bacterium
CGCGAGCACCGGCAGGGGTGGGCAGGAAATGACGCGGACACGGGTCTCGAGTAGCCTGCCGCTCCCGTGCACACGATCCCCCACGCCCCCACCGTCGACAAGGTCTACGTCGAAGAGCGCGCGGCCGCGCTCGCCAAACGCAGCATCAAGAAAGCAGCGAAGGTCGCCGGCCTGAAGCTCACGGTCTCGATGATCGATCTGACGACGCTCGAGGGTAAAGACACGCCCGGCAAGGTGTCGCAGATGTGCCAAAAGGCGCGGTGGCCCCACGAGCGCCACGACATCCCCTCGTGCGCCGCGGTCTGCGTGTACCCGAACCTGGTCCCCGAGGCGAAGCGTGCCCTCGCGGGCTCGACGGTCAAGGTGGCGAGCGTGGCGACGGCGTTCCCGAGCGGGCTCTCGCCGCTCCCGATCAAGCTCGACGACGTGCGCCGCGCGGTCGAGTTCGGCGCCGACGAGATCGACATGGTGATCGATCGCGGCGCCATGCTCGCGGGCGACTACCAGAAGGTGTGGGACGAGATCGCCGCGACGAAGGATGCCTGCGGCCCCGCCCACCTGAAGGTCATCCTCGAGACGGGCGAGCTCGGCACCTACGACGTCGTGCGCAAGGCGAGCCACATCGCGATGCACGCGGGCGCCGACTTCATCAAGACGTCGACGGGCAAGGTGCAGCCCGCGGCGACGCCCCCCGTCACGCTGGTGATGCTCGAGGCGATTCGCGATCACTTCTACGAGACGGGCAAGCGTATCGGGATGAAGCCGGCCGGCGGCATCCGCACCGCCAAGCAGGCGCTCCACTACCTGGTGATGGTCAAAGAGACGCTCGGCGACGCATGGCTGAACGCCGACATGTTCCGCTTCGGCGCGTCGGTGCTCTTGAACGACGTGCTCATGCAGCTCGAAAAAGAGCGCACCGGCAACTACCAGGGCGCCGACTACTTCAGCAACGACTGACCATGGCCGCCGCCGCTCGCTTCGAGGGCTTCGCCGACGCTTCGTGCAAGTTCTGGCACGATCTGGCGAAGCAGCAGGACAGGCGCTGGTACGACGCCCACAAGGCCGAGCACAAGTCGGGGTGGGAGGCGCCCATGCGCGCCCTGCTCGACGAGCTACGCGAGAAGCTCGACGGCGCCTATCCCGACTGCGACATCGCCGAGCCCAAGCTCTTTCGCATCCACCGAGACGTCCGCTTCTCCAAAGACAAGTCGCCTTACAAGACCAACGTCTCGGGGTGCCTTTACATCAAGGTCGGGCCGTCCAAGGCGACCGAGACGCCCTCGCCCCTCTATGTGCAGATCGGCACCGACACCTTCGCCGGCGCAGGCCTCTACATGATGGACCCCGCGCAGCTGGCCCGGTACCGCGCCGCCGTCGTCGACGCGAAGCGCGGCAAAGAGCTGTCGACGCTGACCGCCAAGCTCGAGAAGGCGGGCTACGAGATCGCGAGCGCCGAGATGCTCAAGAACGTGCCGCGCGGCTTCGATCCCGACCACCCACGGGCCGAGCTCCTCAAGC
The DNA here is from genome assembly GCA_938004815.1 of uncultured Polyangiaceae bacterium. Classification (GTDB taxonomy): domain Bacteria; phylum Myxococcota_A; class Polyangia; order Polyangiales; family Polyangiaceae; genus Xiheicaenibacterium. The sequence goes on from CALKVR010000785.1 coordinate 1,519, forward strand.
GCAAGGGCCTCACCATCACCTTCCCCGCCCTACCCAAGCAAGCGATCGCGTCACGCGACCTCGTGAGGGTGCTCGCCGGACACGGCAAGGCCGTCGCCCCGCTCGTGCGTTGGCTGACCTATTCGGTGATGTGAACGGCGGGTCGTCAGCCCCGAGCGCCCGACCCCGTCGGTGGAGACCCGCACCGTGTCCAAGCTCCGCATGTACGAGGATCTCGCCGAGTGGTGGCCGCTCATCTCGCCCCCCGCCGACTACGCCGAAGAGGCCGCGCTCTACCCCGCCGCGCTGCGAGCGTTCGGTGCCCGGCCGGCCTGGACGCTGCTCGAGCTCGGTAGCGGCGGCGGCAACAACGCCTCGCACATGAAGGGGGGCTTCGAGCTCACCCTGGTCGACCCAGCGCCGGGCATGCTCGCCCACAGCCGCGCGCTGAACCCCGAATGCGAGCACGCCGAGGGCGACATGCGGACCGTGCGCCTCGGCCGCACGTTCGACCGCGTCTTCATCCACGACGCCATTTGCTACATGACGACCGAGGCCGACCTGCGCCTCGCGCTGGAGACGGCGTTCGTGCATTGCCGCCCCGGCGGCGCCGCGCTCTTCGCGCCCGATCACGTCCGCGAGACGTTCCACGAGGGCACCGACGACGGCGGAGCCGACGACGGCCGGCGCGCGCTCCGCTACCTCGAGTGGACGTGGGACCCCGACCCGAACGACACCGCGTACACGGTCGACTACGCCTACATCCTCCGCGATCATGACGGTACCGCCAGCGTCATCCACGACCGCCACGTCGAGGGGCTGTTCCCGCGCGCGACCTGGCTGCGCCTCCTCGCCGAGGTCGGCTTCGAGGCCCACCGTGTCCCGTTCGAGCATTCGGAGCTCGAGGCCGGCACGTACGAGGGCTTCGTCGGCGTGCGACCCGCAGGATAGCGAGCGCTGCTCCCCTCTGGCGGCGGTGCTCCCCGATCGCGGCACCTTCGTGGGCGCGCGCGGCTCGAATTGATTCGTGATCCGTCGACCGAGGGAGAGGCACGGCACCTGCACTGCGGGCTTGCGGGCGCCCGTGTCCGCCGCTCTCGCGGGGCAGGGCTCGACGATCCGCCGCGCATGAGCGGGCGCGGATCACGCCCTGTGCCGTGACTTTCATCTTTTCGGGAGGACCTCATGAAGCAGCGTCTGACGACTGCGCTCGCCGTCGTGCTCGGCACGTTCGGTCTCATCGGTTGTGGCGGAGGAGAGACGGGGCCGGAGGGGCCACAAGGCGCCAAGGGCGAGCCGGGCGCCGAAGGGCCGGCGGGCCCTGCGGGCGAGCGCGGCCCGGCCGGCACGCAGGGCACGAACGGCCTCGACGGCGCCGAGGGGCCGGCGGGCCCCGCGGGGCCGGCGGGGATGATGGGCGCCGCCGGTCCTGCCGGCCCAACGGGCCCAGCGGGCCCAGCGGGGCCGGCGGGCCCTGCTGGCCCCGTCGACAACCTCGGCAACCACAGCGCGACCCAGCAGCTCGAGATGAACGGCAACTACATCAACGCCTCAGGAGGGCTCTACACCTCGGGCGGGTCGCTCGGCACCTACTACGCCGGGTTGCCGCGCATCTACGCCAACGCCGACAACGCTACCGGCGGCGGCATCTTGATCGCCGACGACGGCGGGTTCTTCGACTTCAACGACGGTTGGATCAACTTCCGCGGCTCGACCGGCCTGCGCATCACCAGCGACAACACCGGCCTCTTCATGCTCGCCGACATGCTCAACACGAGCGGCGCCGGTCTCGGCGACAGGCAGTTCATCACCTCGAACACGGGCTGGGGCTACATCGGCAGCAGCACGAACGCGTGGTACCGAATGTACTCGTACGCTTACAACACCGTCAGCGACGAGCGGCTCAAGACCGACATCGTCGACCTCGACGAGACGGCCATGCGGGGGATGCTCGACCGGCTCGACGAGATCCGGTCGGTCACCTTCC
>CALKVR010000786.1 GCA_938004815.1 uncultured Polyangiaceae bacterium
GTCCTGCGTGAAGCCGACGACGACGAGGACGACGCCCGCCGCGAGCGCGACCCCACCGACCACCATGCCGACGGTCGAGATCGTCGCCTGCGTCTCGGCCGAGTCGATCTCCTCGCGACCGGCGGGCGAGCAGCGCTTGTCGGGGCAGAGCGCAGGATCGTCTTCGGCGCTGGAGGCCGTGCTCGACGCCATCACGCCGAAGCCGATGCCGAGCCCGAGCCCGACGAGACCGACGCCGCCCGTGACGAAGCCGGCGATCTTGAGCGGCATCCCGCTGTCGCCCGAGCTCTGTTCGCCTGCCGCCGGCGGCGGCTCGACGACCGATTCACCCGGCGGCAGGGGCTCGAGCGGTGGGATCTCGAGCGACTTTTTCTCGCTCTCGGCGGCGATCCGAACCGTCGCCTTGAACGACTTGAAGCCCGGCGCCGACGCCTCGATCACGTGCTCCCCCGGGTCGGTCGGCACCGGGGCATCGAGCGCGCTCAGCTGCACGCCGTCGCGCTTGACGACGAGGTTCGGCTCGTTCCCCTTCGACGTCACGGTCAGGGTGCTGAGCTTGGGCTCGAGAGGCGCGGCCGAGTCCTCGGCGAGCTTGGCGCGATCGGTGTCGCTGCGCTCGCGCGCGAGCTGCGCGGCCTCCTTGTAGGCCGCCCACGCCGACGCGATCTTGCCCTGCTTCTCGTTGCAGCGGCCGAGGTTGAGCAGCGTGCCGACGCTGGGGTCGAGCTCTTGGCTCTTCGCGAAGCTCTTGCACGCCTCGGCGAACTGGCCGGCCTCGAGCTGCTTCTTCCCCTGAGAAAAGAGCGTCTCGGCGGCGGCTTTGGCGTCGGCGCCCTGCGCGTGCGCCACGGCCGGCGCGCCGAGGCTGAGCGCTGCGCCGAGCGCGACGAGAGAGAGGATGCCGACTGCGCCCGAACGGTTACCGGTGGTCGAAACCATTGTTGTCTGGCTTGCTGGTCTTGGCGGGGGTCGGAGTGGCGGTGGGCTTGGGCTTGGGCTTGATCGCGGGCGCGGCGGTGGCGGTGACGCTGGGCTCTGCCGAAGGCGTGGTCGCGGCCGACGCCGATGGCTCGGCCGTCGCCGACACCGCAGCGGTCGCCGTGTCTTCGGGGTCGGCCGACGTTTCGCCGGGCGCGGCGGGCTCGTCTGCCTCGGGCGGCGGCTCGGATGCGGGCGCGGCGGTCGACGCGGTCGCACCTCCGAGCACGCGGTGGTGCAGGCCGGTCGCAAAGACACCCACGGCTGCCGCGGCGCCGACCACGAGCGCGATACCGACGAAGACGCCCGCGTTGCTCTTCTTGGCGGTGGGCGCTGGCATCGGCGCGTTCGACCGCGCGAGGCTGGCGTTCGTCATCGCCCCGGGGACCTGCCCCGTGGGGTGCGGAGGCGCGGGGTAGCCGTGTTGTTGCGGGAACTGCTGCGCGGGCGGGGCCGCGTAGCCGGCGAAGCGCGCGATGCGGTCGAGGCTGCTCTTGGACCGCTGGGTGGCGTACGGCGCGAGCGCGAACGCAAACTCGGCGATGGTCTGGTAGCGCTGCTCGCGCTCGCGCTCGTACGAGCGCTCGAGGACGGTCGCGAAGACCGGGGGCAGATCCGGGCGGACCTCGCGGAGCGGGGTCGGGGTACCGGTGAGGACGAGCGCGCAGAGCTCGGGCAGGGTGTCGGCGAGGTACGGCTGCTTGCCGGCGAGGAGCTCGTACAGCGTGATCCCCATCGCGTAGATGTCGGCACGGTGGTCGACGGATTTCGCCTGCCGCATCTGCTCTGGCGCCATGTAGAGCGCCGAGCCCATCGTCGCCGTCGTCTTGGTCAGGCCGTCGGTCGTGCCACCGACGATCTTCGAGATGCCGAAGTCGAGCACCTTGACCAGCGACGAGCCGTCGTTGCGCCGAGCGAGAAAGAGGTTCGCCGGTTTGATGTCGCGGTGGACGATGCCGGCCTGGTGCGCTTCGGCGAGCGCCTCACACCCTTGGATCACGAAATCGACAGCGTCGTGGAGCGCCATCGGCCCATGCGACTGGAGCAGGTTCGACAGATCGGTCCCGTCGAGCAGCTCCATCACCATGTACGGGGCGCCGGTCTCGAGGGTGCCGACGTCGCTCACCTTGGTGACGTGCTCGCCCTTGATCTTCACCGCAGCCCGCGCTTCGCGGACGAAACGCTCGGCGAAGTCAGGCCGGAAGGCGAACTCGGGCAGCAAGAACTTGAGCGCGACGCGCTCGTCGAGCTGCATGTGAAGCGCCTCGACGACGACCCCCATGCCCCCCCGACCGATCGTCCGGAGGACGCGGTACTTTCCCGCGAGGACGGTCCCCGGAACGATGGCCTGGTGCTGCGCTTCGAGCATCAAAGCTCAGTGAGGGTAGCAGACCTGCGTGGCGCGCCAGAAGGCTCACCACGCAGGACGGGCCGGTCACTTTTCGTAGAGCTGCGCCGCCGCCATGCCCTGGCCGGCCTTCACCGTGAGCACGAGCTTCATGGGCGCCGGCAGCGGCGAGGGGTTCTTGAAGCAGTCCGGGCTCTTGCCCAGTACCGCCATCGGGCCCGACCCGTTGTCTTGGGCGATCACCTGGTTGGCGGGCGGAGGGAGCGGGAGCTGGAACTGCACGTCCACCTCGCTCGGGCCGGCGCCGGTGCCGATGACGGTGTAGCACTTGCCGGGCTGGAGCATGACCTGCTGCTCCATGCACTGGCCGGGCTGGAAGTTGCCTGCGAGCGCGCCGCCGACGGCCTTGGCGCCGGGCGCGTTCTGTTGGGCGAGGAGGTTGAGGCCCTGCGTCGCCGCAGTCGCCGCCATCGGATCGAGCGCTTGAGCCGGCGTGCAGCTCGCGCCGCCGAGACCGCCCGGGAGGCCGCCGCCCGCGGCGGTGGTCCCGCCCCCGGCCGGCACGCACGCGCTGCCGTTCCACATCTGCCCCGCGGGGCAGGCGCCGCCGCCGGTGCCGACGCCGCCCATCGGCGCGCATTGCATCCCGTTCCAGGCGGAGCCCTGGGGACACTGCGGCTGCATGGCCATGCACTGGCCCGTCGCCTCGTCGAACATCTGCCCCTGCATGCAGGTGGGCTTGTCTTTCTCACAACCGGCGAGAGTGAACAGCGTCAGGCTGAGCGCACCGAGCGCCACGACGGCGTAGCGAACCATGGATAGTCTCCTCTTCGGGGCGCGTGCCAGCGCCGCTTGGGGGTGGAACGTTACACCAGCCCCAAGCCTTACGTGCCAAGTTCCCGCTTGCGCCAGGCGCTCGGGCTGAGGCCCGTGACCCGCTTGAACAGGGTGCTGAAGTGCTGGAGGGAGGAGCACCCGACCGCGATCGCGACCTCGGTCGTCTGAGCCTTGGGGTTCTCGAGCAGCCGCTTGGCCACGCGGACCCTCGCGAGCGAGATCTCGTCCTGGAGCGTGGTGCCTGCGTTCGAGAGCTTTCGCTGCAGCGAACGGTCGGAGGTGCGGAGCGCCCGAGCCGCATCCGCGACGGAGGGTTTTTCCAGATTCGCCTCCAGATAGAGGCGCAGCTCTCTCAGCAGGCCCGGGGTAGCGGACGCCTGCTCTTGCATCTGCTCGAGGATCTCTGCCGTCTCGCCGGGCGACGTCGAGAGCTCGGTCACGGGGGCGAGCCACCCGAGCGCCGAGGCGAGGTCTTCGAAGATCTCTACCGGCAGAGGAAACCGGAG
>CALKVR010000787.1 GCA_938004815.1 uncultured Polyangiaceae bacterium
AGCACGCGAGGCGTGAACACGCGCGGCATGCCGCTCGACGCGACGGCCGCGATCGAGCTCCGCCGGCTCGACCCGAAGTACCTCGAAGCGCGCGTCGGGACCTTCCGGTTCTACAACCCGTTCATCTACGTCCCCCCGAACGGCGCTACGACCGCCAACATGCGCTGCCCCATCGCGAACGACGTGACCCTCCTCACCGCGGGCGCGCACATGCACGCGCGCGGCATCGGCTACCGCGCGTTCGCAGACATCGCTGGGGCGGCGCCCGCCGGCGAGCCGTTCTACACGACGACCGAGTGGCAGCACCCCGACTACTACGTCGGCGGTATCGGCCTCCCCGCTGGCTCGTCGCTGCGCTTCTCGTGCGACTACGCGAACCCGACCGATCGCGCCGTCGTGCAGGGCCCGACCGCCGACGACGAGATGTGCATGCTGAGCGCGTTTTACTATCCGGCGCAGGGCTACGACGACGAGATTTGCGCCGGCATGGACAGCCACGGCGCCGGCTCGCGATCGTGTGCGCAGACCCTGAGCTGCATCCAGCTCTGCGATCCGGCCGACGCGCCGCGCTTCACCGAGGGGAGCGCCGCCGTCGGCGCGTGCTTCCAAAAGTGCGTCGCCGAGTCGTGCGCGAACGTGACCGGCACACTGTTCCCGCAGCTGCTCTGCACACAGGCGCACTGCGCCGAGGCGTGCGCGGCCTACGGCGCGGAATGCTCGGCGTGCGTCCAAGACTTCTGCAAGCCCGAGCTCGACGCTTGTCAGGCGCTCGCTTGCGACCCGTGAACGACGAGAACGAGAGGGCACGACGATGAAACGATTCGCTTGGCGCGTGATGGGCGTGGGGGCATTGGCGGTCGCCGGCTGCGGCGACGACGGCGATCTATTCGGCGACGGGGGCGGCGGCGCCGCCACCACGAGCGCCTCCTCCAACGCCGCGACCACGTCGACGTCGACGTCGGCATCCGGGACGGGCTCGAGCTCGAGCTCGAGCGGCAGCGGCACCGACGATCGCATCGATCCGATCGAGCTCGGCCGCTCGTGGACCTACGACGTCGAAGAGATCGGCACGTTCGCCTACTGCCCCTCGGGCAGCCACACCGGCGAGACGATCGCCCAGGTCGAGAAGAACGGCAAACCCGCCTTCGAGGTCACCTCGCTCTGCCAGAACCTCCCGAGCTCGCTCTACGCGGTCGAGGGCGACGTCGTCTTCGTCGACTACCTGGATACCTGGGTCCTCGCCCTCGACGCCCCCGTCGAAGAGGGGCACACCTGGTCGAACGGCGCGTCCACCTTCACCTGGCACGACGAGGGCACCGTCACCGTCCCCGCCGGCACCTTCGACGACTGCTGGCGCGCCACCCAGAACGTCGCCTACGAGGCCTACACGATCTTCTGCCGCGGCGTCGGCCCCGTGCACTGGCGCAGCGTCGATCTCGCCGGCAACGGCTTCGACGCCGTCCTCACCGCGAAGAATTTCTGATCACTTCTTGATGCGGGCCTTGAGCGCCGCGAGCTCGTCTTCTACCGCTTGCTCGTCGGCCGCGCGCGCCTCGGCCCGCGCACGAGCGTCGCGCGCCCGTGCCTCGGCCTCCGCCTCCGCTGTCACCTCACGGGTCTTCTCTGCGACCGCGGCCTCTTCCACGCGGACGCGGTCGGCCTCCTGCTCCGCGGCCACCTTCGCCTTCTCACGCCGGCTCCGCGACAGGCGCCACCAGCCGTAGAGCCCGCCGAGGCCCAGCACGCCGGCGAGCAAGAAGTACTGCCAGTACGTGAGCAGGAGCCCGATGAGCCCGATCGCCAGGAACAGCCCCAGCACACCGATCACGATGTACTTGGTCCGGCGCTTCTTCGACGCCGCCGCGTCTTCGGTCTCCGCCGCCTCCTTGGCCGCCTTCTCCTCGTCGCTCGCGAGCAGATCGTAGGCCGCCTTCTTGGCGGCGTCGCGACCGGCCGAGATCATCGCCTTCGTCGTCGCGTCCTCGGCGAGCTTCTTCAGATCGGCCATGACCAAGGCGACTCTACCGTGACAGTTGGGCGACAAGCGCGACAATCGCCGGCGAGGGCTTGCAACGATTGACCCCATCGCGCCTCTCCCCTCTCTGCTCCCTCCCCCTGCCCCTCCTCCCTCTCATGAGACCAAGAGCCGCTGGGGCACGCCTGGACGCACCGGTCACCTCGTGCGACGCCGCCGTCGTGAAGCCGCTCCCGCACGACGCCTCCGACGCCGCTCTCCTCGAATTCATCGACGGTTGGGCCGCATTGATGGAGCGCGAGGATTACGCAGCCGCGTTCGGGTACACCGACCACGGCGCCGAGACGACGTGGTCGCCCGATCTGCTGCGCCGCGTGGTGAAGGCGTACGGCGACGGTGGCGAAACACAGACAGTGACGGTTCGAGGCGTGCCTAGCGACGTGCAGCAGCGCAAAGAGGTCGATCGCTGGGAGCCGAACCAAAACGACGAGGTCGGAGAGATCTGGTACGACCTCAACATCGACGGCGTCGCCTCGGACCTCACCGCGATCTTCGTACTGGTGGACGTCGAAGACGGTCTCTCGATTCGCTTGCGTGACATTCACGTCATGTAACAGCCCGCTCATCACCGTCGTGTTCTGTTCTTCGCGGCCATCGAGGGCAACCACGTGTACAAACCCAAGGAGCGCATCCGCCATCCTCTCCCCCCGCCGGTCATCCCGACCGCCGACGACGCCCAGCGCGCTCGCCTCTTCTCTCCTCTTACCCTCGCGAGCGGCCTCACCCTCCACGAGCGCACCTGGGTCCCCGCCATGGTTCCCTGGCGCGCCACCGACGAGGGGTTCGTCACCGACCGCGTCCTCGCCTGGTACGAGCGCTTCGCCCAGGGCGAGCCGGGCGTGATCGTCGTCGAGGCCACCGGCATCCGCGATGTCCCCAGCGGTCCTCTCCTCCGCATCGGCCACGATCGCTTCCTCCCCGGGCTCGAACAGCTCGTCCAGACGGTCCGCGAGGCGAGCGGCGGCCGCACCCGCCTCTTCATCCAGATCATCGACTTTCTCCGGATCCGCCGGCGCCCCGACCCCGCCCGCTTCTTTCGCGACTTTCTGCGCGTCCGCCCGGAGCACGGCGAGAGGCTCGCCGAACGCCTGGGCGATCCCGCGCTCGCCGGCGCCTCCGAGGCCGCCATCCGCGAGCGCTTCGCCTCGCTGCCGCTCGACGACGCCCTCGCCTGCCTGAGCGAGCGCGAGCGCGAGAGCGTCACGA
>CALKVR010000788.1 GCA_938004815.1 uncultured Polyangiaceae bacterium
GCTGGGCGACAGCGCCCCGTTCGCCACCGTGTTTCTCGCCGTGATCTTCACGAGCTATCTCGGCGGCTGGCGCCCGGCCGTGCTGATATCGCTGCTCGGCTACGCCGCCGACGACGACTCTCTGAAGGAGGTCGCTCGTATCCTGGTGTCGCGAGGGGACGAGCAGGATCGACAGAACGGGATCGTCTACGGTTTCTACGCCCAGCAATATCCAGTGATGATCTGGTGCAACGAGACCGCTCGACCCGAGAGCGCGTGCTTCAAGACGGGCCCGAGGGCCGACTACGGCGAGGACGGATTCCGCCTCGCCTACGAGCTCTACCGGGATGCGTCGAGAGCCCTCCTCGGGTTCATTCTGGGGCACGAGGTCTTTCACGCCTTGGGCTCCTGTCCGTTCCCGGTCGAGGGCCTCGGCGAAGTGCAGAGCAAACTGGATGCCGTGCGCGACCTGCAGGCTGCCGGGGCCAACGGCTGCCGCACCTCGATTGCACCGAACGAGCTGGCGGCAGACGCATGCGGGTTCCTTACCGCGAGCCGCCTCACCCAGAGGCCTCGCCTTCCGTTCGAGGTGATGGGCGCTGACGGATTCAGCCTCACGGGCGAGGACATGCGCGGGTTGAGCACACGCCTCGCAATCGACGTGACGGCCTGGGTGTTCACGGTGGGGATCGGTCGATCCTCCTTGGCGTCGGTTCTGCACTTGCCCAGCAGTGAGGGCTCCGTCGTGAACGTCTCACCCGCTCTCGCCCCGGGCTACCTTCGACCCGAGCCCCGAGTGCTCCTGCTTGCAGAGGCGTTGCGCGGGACGCGCCCAGCGCACTCCCCATGGAGCTCCGTATGTGACGGCGCAGCAGAGCTCATCGCCGAGAGCGTGGACTTCGACACGGATTGCGCCGAGGTCGATCCGGTGAGGGTGAAGCAGCTCTACGCCGAGCAGTTCGACGCCGTGCTCGCTCCCGCGCTGGCAGACGCGTGGCGAGGTGGGTCGGGCGCCTCCTCGGTCGCCTGCGGTGATGCCGCGGCCGCCTCGCAGACGATCGTCATCAAACCGCCGCGGCGTCGATGATCCGGCGCCGGGATTTCGAGCAGCCTCGCTCAGCCCGTGAACCACGCCTTCTTCACGATGCCTTCGGCCGACGTGCCGATGGGGCGGCCGAGCGGCGTGTAGGCGACGGCGTCGGGCGCGACGCCGAGCCGCCAACCGAGCGTCGCGATGAGGTCCGGAACGCCGGTGGGGTCCGTGACGACCTTCGCCCCTTCGGCGTCGGTCTCTCCGAAGACCTGGCCGCCGCGTACGCCACCGCCAGCGAGCGCGATCGAGAAGGCGCCCGGGTAGTGGTCCCGGCCCTCGCGGCCGTTGATGCGCGGCGTGCGGCCGAACTCGCCCATCCAGACGACGAGCGTGCTGTCGAGGAGGCCACGCTCGTCGAGGTCGCGGATGAGCGAGGTCATCGCTGGGTCGACCATGCCGAGGAGGTTCTTGGTGCGACCGAAGACGTCCTCGTGGGTATCCCACCCGTCGAGCGTCACCTCGATGAACGGGACGCTCGCCTCGACGAGGCGGCGCGCGACGAGGCATCCACGACCAAAGGCGCTGTCGCCGTAGGCCGCGCGCGTCGCCTCGCTCTCGCCGCCGACGTCGAAGGCCGAGGTAGCGGTCGCGTGCATCATGCGCTCGGCGCGCGCGTAGAGATCGCGGCGCGCCTTGACCTGGGCGTCACCGGTGCGCTCGGCGAACGTACCGTCGAGCTTATCGAGGAGCGACTTGCGGGCGGTCGTGCGCTCGGCCCCGACCGCGCGAGCGGGCGCCAGGTTGTCGGGCATCTCGCCAGGGCGCTGCACGATGAACGGATCGTACGCGTTGCCGAAGAACCCGCCGCCGTAGCTCGGGCCGCCCAGGCTCACGAACGAAGGGATCTCCAGGCCGTTCGCGCCGCGCTCACGGACGACCCAGGCGCCCAGCGAGGGCGTGCGCACGGTCGGGTTCGGCACGTGGCCGGTGTGGGCG
>CALKVR010000789.1 GCA_938004815.1 uncultured Polyangiaceae bacterium
CCGCCGAGCCGGCGCCGATCACGAGGGTGTGCACGCGCCGAGACTAGCGATTCCCCCTCACGCAGTGAGGGGGCCCAGGGGGGTGAAGTTGCAGAAACAGCGGCATGCAGGGAAGCGCGGAGTCGTGTGTAAAGTGCCACTCGACACTTGACACGGACGGCGGCGGTCACTAGAGAGGCGGGACATGTCCCTCTTCTCGAGCATGCGCTCCCTGGTCCAGGGCATCTTCGGCGACAAGAGCGCCCCCAACGGCGACACGGCCTCCGCCGATCGCGGCCGGCTCAAGGCCAAGCACGGCGGGCGTATCTTCACCGTGAAAGCGGTGGTGAAAGAGACGCACGACGCCGTCAGCATCGTGCTCCATGACGCAAGCGGCGCGGCCATCCCCTTCGAGGCGGGGCAGTTCTTCACCCTCGTCCTGCGGATCGGGAAAAAGGAGATCAAGCGCGCGTACTCGGCGTCGAGCGCCGCCCAGACGACGACCGAGGTCCGCCTCACGATCAAAGAGGTCCCGGGGGGCCAGGCATCGCCCTTCGTCGTGCGCGACCTCGCGGCCGGCTACGAGCTCGAGGCCCTCGGCCCGTCGGGCCAGTTCACGGTGCCGGCCGAGGCGAAGCGTATCGTGCTCCTCGGCGGCGGCAGCGGTATCACCCCGCTCCTCAGCATCGCCAAGACGCGCCTCGCGGCCGGGCACGCGCACCGCATCGACCTCGTCTTCGGCAACCGCAGCGAACGCGACATCATCCACCGCAAAGAGATCGACGAGCTCGTGGCCGCCCACCCTGGCGTCTTCGCCGTGCGGCACGTCCTCGAAGATGCGAGCGACGTCGCCTCGCGCGCCGGCAAGCTCGATCAGGCGACGGTGCTCGCCGAGCTCGACGCCATCGGCGCGTTCGACGACGAGGCGCACTTCTTCGTCTGCGGCCCGCTCGGGATGATGGATGAGGCCAAGGCCGCCCTCCAGTCCCGGAGCGTCCCGGCCGCTCGCCTGAAAGAGGAGCGCTTCATCAGTCTCGGTGATCCCGCCTCGGGGGGTGAAGAGTCGACCGAGGCGCAAGAGGTCGATGTCGTCATCTCCGGCGTGAAAAAATCGGTCTTCGTGCGCCCGGGGCAGACCATCCTCGAGGCAGGTCTCGACGAGGGGCTCGAGCTCCCGAACTCGTGCACCGTCGGCGGGTGCGGCACGTGCCGCGTGAAGCTCGTGTCGGGCAAGGTGTCGATGGCGGAGCCGAACTGCCTCGACTCGGACGAGCGCGCGCAGGGCTACGTCCTCGCGTGCTGCTCCAAGCCGCTGTCACCCTGCGTGATCGAGGTGGAGTGATGCCGCGGCGCGCGCAGGCGGCGGGGCGGGCGGGCAAGGCGGCGGCAGCGGCGCGCCCCGAGTACCGCATGAAGGACCTCTGCGCCAAGACCGGCCTCGAGCGCCAGACGATCCACTTCTACATCCAGGAGGGGCTCGTCCCCGAGGGGCGCAAGACGGGCCGCAACATGGCCTTCTACGACGAGGGGCACGTCGAGCGGATCCTCCTGATCAAGAGCCTGCAGCGAGAGCGCTTTCTCCCTCTCCGCGCCATCCGCGCCATCCTCGGCGGCAAGAGCGGCGGCTTCTCCAAAGAGCAGCGCGCGCTCCTCGCCGACGTGAAAGAGCGCCTCTCGGGGGCCGCACGCACGCGTGATCTGGTGGCCGGTCCCGGCGGCTCCATCGCGGCGACCGAGCTCGCCTCGGCGAGCGGCATCGACGCGCGCGATATCGCCGAGCTCGGCGAGCTGGGGCTGGTCGGCTTCGTCGACAAGGGGCGCGTCCGCCAGCAAGACGCGTGGCTCGTCGAGCTGTGGGGCGAGCTCGTGGGCGCCGGGCTCACCAAGGCGCGCGGCTTCGGCCCCGCCGATCTCGCGCTCGTCGACGAGGCGGTGACGGCGCTCTTCGAAAAAGAGCGTGACCTGTTCCTCGAGCGCCTCGGGCACCTCTCCGCCGACGAGCTCGCCACCGTGCTCTCTCGCGCCCTGCCGCTGCTCGCCGAGCTCGTCTCGCGCATGCACGTGCAAAAGGCGCGCGACACCTTCGCTCTCGCCGAGGCCGACGAGCCCGCCGAGGGGCACGCCCGCACTTCCCCCTCGACCCCGTCCAACAAAAGGAGCGCCGCCTGATGCTGAAGCAAACCGTCGTGAGCTCACTGCCGGTCCGGGTCCGCGACCAGGTCGACGCCTGGATCGAGGCGGCCGAGGTCGTCGCAGAGATGAAAGACCCGCGCGTCCTGCGGTCGCTCGGGCCCGCGAGCGTGCGTGGCCTCATCCTGCACCGCGGCAAGCAGGGCACCCCGACCAAGATGCCCGCGAGCCACTCGGCGCACTTCGACTGGACGTACCCCTCCGATCAGCCCGCGATGAAAGACCTCTACCGGCGCGCCAAGGCCGGGCAGTGGGACGGCGAGAAAGACCTGCCGTGGTCGATCTCGGTGGACCCCGAGAACCCGGAGGTGCCGCTCTTGCCGGCCGACTTCATCGACGATTCGCTCCTCCACAAGCACGGCATCCACCTCGACGAAAAAGAGCGGCGCCGCCTCGACTACTCGATGGTGACGTGGACGCTGAGCCAGTTTCTCCACGGCGAGCAGGGCGCGCTGTTCGCGGCCGCGCAGGTCACCGAGGCGGTGCAGTTCTTCGACGGCAAGCTCTACGGCGCCACCCAGGTCATGGACGAGGGGCGCCACGTCGAGGTCTTCTCGCGCTATCTGCAGGACAAGATGGGGCGCCTCTACCAGATCAACGATAACCTCTTCGTCATCATCGACGCGCTCATGACCGACTCCCGCTGGGACATGAAGTTCCTCGGCATGCAGATCATGGTCGAGGGGCTGGCGCTCGGGGCGTTCTCGACGCTCTACACCCAGACCAAGGAGCCGCTCCTCCGCGAGCTGCTCAAGCGGGTCATCATGGACGAGGCGCGGCACGTTCACTACGGCGTGGTCGCGCTCAAGCAGCACATCAAGACCGAGCTCTCGGCGCGCGAGCGTGAAGAGCGTGAGGACTGGGCTTTCGAGGTCGCGCTCCTCATGCGCAACCGCTTCATGGCCTACGAGGTGTTCGACGAGTGGTTCTCGGGCCGCATCTCGCGCGAGGCATGGCGAGAGATCGTGCTGGGCGCGCCGGGGATGAGCCGGTTCCGCCACACCATGTTCAAGCGCCTCGTGCCGAACCTGCGCGACATCGGGTTGCTCACGCCGCGCATCATCCCCGCCTACGAGCGCGCCGGTCTCACCGAGTACTTCGGGGGCAAGGCCGCGCCCGAGCTCACCGGCGAGCAGATGGTGGCCGAGCTCGACCGAGCCGCAGCGTGACGCCTTGAGCGCCCGAGCGAGCCACGCGCGCTTCACCGTCGACTGCGACGTCGTGCCGCGGTTCACGGCCGCGTATCTGCGCACGGCCGGCGAGGAGTGCGCCTTCATCGAGGCCCACACCGCCCACGCGCTGCCGAGGCTGCTCGGCGCGCTATCGGCGCAGGGCAAGACGCCGGAACAGGTCCGCTGGGTCGTCGTCACCCACGCCCACCTCGATCACGCGGCCGGCGCCGGTGAGCTCCTGGCTGCATGCCCGAACGCCACGCTGCTCGCACACCCCCGCGCCGCGACCAACCTGATCGATCCGACCAAGCTCGAGGCGAGCGCGAAGCGCGTCTACGGCGAGGCGCGGTTCGCCGAGCTCTATGGGCGGATCGTCCCGGCGCCTGCCGAGCGTGTCCGGGCTCTCGCCGACGGCGACACGGTCGAGCTCGGCGGCGCGACGCTCACGGTCCACCACACCGAGGGGCACGCCAGGCACCACTTCGTCGTTCACGACCCGGCCCTCGCCACCGTCTACACGGGCGACGCGTTCGGGCTCGTCTACCCGGCGCTCCAACACGCCGGCCGCTTCGCGATCGCGTCGACGAGCCCCATCGACTTCGACCCCGCCGAAGCGCGTCGGTCGCTAGACCGTATCCTCGGTCTGGGCGCCGAGCACGCCTGCCTGACGCACTTCGGCGCCTTCGACGATCTCGCGGTGATCGCCGGCCAGGTGCGTGCGTGGGTCGACCGCTCCGAGGCGTGGATGCACGAGTGCCTCGCGTCCGACGAGCCGCTCGAGCGGCAGACTGCGCGCGTCGCGGCGCAGATCCGTGATGTGCTCGCCCGCACCGCGCTCGGCAGCGACGATCTCGAGCTGCTCGCGCTCGACATCGATCTCAACGCGCAGGGCATCGCCGTCGCGGCCGAGCGGCGCCGGCCCAAGGCGTGAGCGCGCGGGCTCGACGCTCAGCCTGCGCCCGAGCGCGAGGCCCACGCCGAGTAGGCGAGCATGCCGACGACGCCCGCGAGCGCGAAGATCGCGGCGCCGCTCGCGCCCACGCCGAGGTTGACCACGGCCGGGCCGGGGCAGATCCCCGAGAGGCCCCAGCCGACGCCGAAGATGGCGGCGCCTGCGACCAAGCGGCCGTCGATCGACGTGCGTGTCGGGATGTGGAAACGGTCGGCGAGCAGCGGGCGCCCCAGCCTCGTGATCCAACGGTAGGCGGCGGCGTGGACGAGCAGGGCGCCGCCCATGACGAAGGCGAGGCTCGGGTCCCACGCGCCGGCGACGTCGAGGAAGCCTCGGACGCGGTTCGGATCCGTCATGCCCGAGACGAGCAAGCCGACACCGAAGAGGAGCCCCGCCGCGAAGGTTGCGATGCGGCTCATGACCCGTTCCCGCCGTGCACGATGGCGTAGGTCATCACCCCCGCCACGAACATGAAGGTGAGCGTCGCGATCAGGGATCGAAGCGAGAAGCGGCTGAGCCCGCAGACGCCGTGACCGCTCGTGCACCCGCTGCCGAGCCGCGTCCCGAAGCCGACGAGCAGCCCCGCGACGGCCAGGGCCGGGAGCGAGGCGACGGGCGCGACCGCGCGAAGCGAGGGGACGAAGATGCCGCCGAGGAGACCCGCGACGACGAGCCCGCCGACGAACGCGAACGCATCGCGCCGACCGGGAGACCCCTTCTCGAGCGCGTCGCCGACGATGCTGCTCACCCCCGCCGGCGCGCCGCGCGTGAGGAGGTAGAGCGACGCTGCCGCCCCGATGAGCGCGCCGCCCAAGGCCGCACGCAGAAAGCCCGCAGCATCCATCGCGACGTTCATGACACCTCATCCGTTATCACGGATGCCCGGGCCGCGCACGCCAGCGGCCTCGCTCTCAGAGCGCCACAGGCTCGAGGTCGGCCCAGTTTGGGCCCGCTTCGATGCCGACCACGAGCGGGACCTCGAGCGCGAACGCGCCTCGCATGGCCTCGGAGCAGACCCGGGCTGCGGTCGTCAGCTCGGCTTCGGGGACCTCGAACAGCACCTCGTCGAGGACCTGGAGGAGCGGGACCGTCCGCAGACCCTCACGCTTGATGGCGCGGTCCGCCTCCAGGAGCGCGCGGCGTGAGACGTCGGAGACCGAGCCCTCGTGGGTCGCGCGTCGGGCGAGGCGCTCGGCGTACGAGCGGAGCTGCGAGTCGAGCGACTCGAGCCCGCCGATCGGCCATTTGCGGCCGGCGATGGTCGTGATGTACCCGCGCTCTTTGGCGAGGCGGAGCTGCTCGTCCTGGAACGCGCGCACCATCGCGTAGTGGCGATCGAAGCGCGCGATGTACGCCTTGGACTCGGCCGGGGTGATCCCGAGGGACAGCCCGAGCGCGCCCGAGCCCTGGCCGGCGAACGTGGCGAAGTTGACGACCTTGCCCGTCTGTCGCTCCTCGAACGTGATGTCCTCGGGGCGCTTTTCGAGCACGGCTGCGGCCGTGAGCCGGTGCATGTCGGCGCGCGTGCGGAGCGGCTCGACCAGGTTGGGGTCCTTGGTCAGATGCGCGAGGACGAAGAGGCCGAGCTGGCTGAAGTCGACCGACATCAGCAGGTGGCCGGGCGTCGCCACGAAGGCGCGGCGGATGCGCGCCATCTCCGGGGTGCGCCCGGGAACGCGCGCGAGATCGGGGTTCGTGTTGATGAGGTGCCCCGAGAACGAGCGCGCCGGGTGGAAGCGCGAGTGCACACGGCCGTCGTCGTCGATGAGCTTCTTCAGGGCGATCACCCAGCTGTCGCGGAGGCGGCGCAGCAGCCGCCACCGGATGACGAGCGGGACGATCGGGTGTGCGTGCTCGATACGCTCGAGGGCGTCGGTTCCCGTGCTCCACCCTGTCTTGGTGTGGCTCACGATGGGCAGCTTCAGCTCCTCGAAGAGCACGGCGCCGAGCTGCTTCGTGGAGTTGATGTTGAACGGGTGGCCGGCGAGCGCCTCGATCTCCTTTTCGAGCTCGGCCTCGATGCTCGCGAACGACTCTTCGGCGCGATCGAGCTCGGCCCGGTCCACCTTCAGGCCGTGGAGCTCCATCCGCACGAGGGTGTCGGAGAGCTCGATGTACTCGGCGAGCAGGCCCGCATCGACGCCGGGGGCGAGAGCGCTCCAGATCGCCGCCGACGCACGGGCGCGCTCGCCCGCCGCTCGGGCGGCGTGATCGATCGAGAGAGCGGCCCACGCCTTGCGGGCCCGACCCACCCCGCGGATGGCGTCGTCGTCGGCGAGCGCGCGGCCGAGGGCCTGCTTGGCGACGATGGTGAGATCGTGAGGCGCCCAGTTGCTCGGCTGGGTGAGGTGCGACGCGCACGCCGAGTCGCCAACGACCCCCGCGAGGGTGACGCCGAAACGGCGGAGCGCGACGCTCGTCGCGACGAGATCGTGACCCTGCTTGGGCTTCGTGGGGTCGGCGAGCCAAGCGGCGAGGGCCGGCCACGCCGGCGACGCGGCTGGCACGTAGAACGCCTCGTCGCCGCCGGCGGTGACGGCGACGCCGGTCACCGCCGACTTCACCGGCGCCGGATCCTCGAGGAGCGCGTGAATGGTGATCGTCCCCGCGCCGAGCACGGCGAGCGCGGCGTCGAGGCGCGACGCGGTGTCGGTTACCTCGGTGGGCGCGTCGGGCTCTTCGCCCCCCGCGACGAGGAGCTCGACGAAGCCGAGCCGCTCGTAGAGCGCGTTGAGCTCGGTCGGATTCGGCGCGCGGTAGGGCAGCGACGCGAGCGGCATCGGCAACGGGAGGGTGGTGTCGAGCCGGGCGCGCGCGAGCTCGCGGGGCACGTCCTCGCCGGCCTCGCGGAGCATCTTGCCGACGCGGCCTTGAACCGACGCTCCGGCCGCGATGGCCGCCTCGACCGAGCCGTAGGTCTCGAGGAGCGTGGT
>CALKVR010000790.1 GCA_938004815.1 uncultured Polyangiaceae bacterium
CTCGTCTGGACGACGCCCCCCTGGACGCTCCCGTCGAACATGTACGCGGCGGTGCACCCGAGCTTCGACTACGCGTTCGTCGAGGGCGCCGGCGATCGCACCCTCGTCATGGCCAAAGACCTGGTCGAGGCGGTCGGCAAGAAGCTCGGAGTCGAGCTGAGAATCGTCAAAGAGGTGAAGGGCTCCGATCTCGTCGGGACGAAGTACGTGCCGCCGTTCGACATCTACGCCGCCGAGGGCCAGGCCCACGCGCAGGTGTTCTCGGTCATCGGCGCCGACTTCGTGTTGATGGATGCGTCGGGCATCGTGCACGTCGCGCCTGCGTTCGGTGAGGACGACAACCTCGCCCACAAGAAGCTCCTCGACAAGCACCCCGAGCTGCCGCTCCTCTGCGCGATCGCCTCCGACGGCACGTTCACCGAGGTGCTGCCGCGCTACCAGGGCCGCTGGGTCAAGGACTGCGACAAGGACATCCAGGCCGAGCTCAAGGACCGCGGCCTCCTCGTCCACGCGGAGATCTACCGGCACGACTACCCGTTCTGTTGGCGCAGCGACAAGGACCCGCTCATCCAGTTCGCCCGCCCGGCCTGGTACATCCGGACCACGCGCGAGATCGGCCGCGCAATCGAGAACAACGCCGCGGTGCGCTGGGTGCCCGAGCACATCGGCCAGGGTCGGTTCGGCGATTTTCTCCGCAACAACGTCGACTGGGCCCTCAGCCGCGAGCGCTACTGGGGCACGCCGCTCAACGTGTGGCGCAACGAGAACGGTGAGCTCGAGGCGCCCGCGAGCGTGGCCGAGATCCTCGAAAAGAACCCGCGCGCGTTCGACCATTTCGAAGACGCGCGGAAAAAGGACCCGTCGCTCAGCGAGCACCTCATGGTGCACAAGCCGTGGATCGATCAGGTCACGTGGCAGGGCAAAGACGGCACCACGTTCCGCCGCGTGCCCGACGTCATCGACTGCTGGTTCGACTCGGGCTGCATGCCGTTCGCGCAGTGGGGCTACCCCCACGCCCCCGGCTCGAACGCGATCTTCCAGAAGGCGTTCCCGGCCGACTTCATCAGCGAGGCGATCGATCAGACGCGCGGGTGGTTCTATTCGCTGCTGATGGTCTCGACGCTCGTTTTCCCCGACCAGCCGTTCCCGCACCCGTACAAGACGTGCGTCGTGCTCGGGCACATCGGCGACAAGGAGGGGAAAAAGGAGTCGAAGTCGAAGGGCAACTACACGCCGCCCGAGGTGATCCTCGATCGGGTTCGGATGGAGTTCGCGGTCGTCGACGCGGCGGCGCAGAGCGCGGGCCCGGCGACGGCCGGTGTCGCCTATGTCGCGCGCGAGGACTACGAGGGGCTCGACCTCACTGGCGAGGCGGCCAAGGTGAAGGTGTACGGCGCGGGCGAGGCGCTCTCTCTCGACCTGAAGCCATCGAAGGCGCTCCCGCGACGCGTGATCGTGCTCGGCTCGGACGATCTGGCGAAGCTCGGTGCGGCGCCCGGCCCCGATCCGCTCAAGGTCATGCCGGTGGAGGTCCCGCGCTTGCCCGCCGCACAGAAGGTGTGGGTCGAGGACCCGAGCACGCCCGCGCCCGGCGCCGACGCGTTCCGCTGGTTCTTCTACGCGAACAGCCCGAGCTGGTCGAACACGCGGCACTCGCTGTCCAACGTGCGCCTCGAGCAGCGGCGCTTCCTCATCCCGCTCTGGAACGTCTACTCGTTCTTCGTCATCTACGCGAACATCGACGGGTTCGACCCGCCGCGCTCGTCGGGCAAGCGCGCCCCGAAAGAGCGCTCCGAGCTCGATCGCTGGATGCTCGGCGAGCTCGCGGTCGCGACGCAGAAGGTGACCGCGGCGCTCGAGGGTTACCTGCTCTACGACGCCGCGCGCACGATCGTCGACCTCGTCGAGAGCCTCTCCAACTGGTACGTGCGCCGCAGCCGGTCACGGTTCTGGGCCTCGGGCAGCTTCGCCGACGGCACCGCGTCTCGAGACAAGGCGGACGCCTACTTCACCCTGCACGAGACGCTGGTCGGCATCGCCGGCCTCGCGGCGCCGTTCGTGCCGTATTTCTCCGAGGAGCTCTGGCAAAACCTGGTGCGCGGGCCGTTCCCCGACGCGGCCGAGAGCGTTCACCTCTCGGCCTGGCCGAAAGCTGACGAATCTGTCATCGATGCCAAGCTCAGCCGCGAGATGCGCGCGGTCCGCGAGGTCGTGAGCCTGGGTCTCCAGGTCCGGACCGCCGGCAAGGTGCGCGTGCGCCAACCGCTCGCCGAGGCCGACGTCGTCGTCGGCGACGCCGAGCTCGTTGCGGGCCTCCGCGCCCACGTGCCCCTCGTGGAAGAGGAGCTCAACGTCAAGACGGTGCGCCTGCTCGCCCCGGGAGAAGAGGCCGGCTTCGTGCGCTACGCGCTCAAGCCAAACTTTCGCGCTCTGGGGCCCAAGATGGGCAAGAAGGTCCAAGCCTGCAAAGCGGCGCTCGCCAAGGCCGACGCGGGCGCGCTCCGGGCCGATCTGGCGACGCGCGGCCAGACCACGATCGACGTCGAGGGCGAAGCGGTGACGCTCGGCCCCGAAGAGGTCGAGGTCTCGGTCGACGCCGCCCCCGGCTTCGCGGCCGCGGGGGGGCGCACGGGGGTGGTGGTGCTCAAGCTCGAGCTCACCGACGACCTCCGCGACGAGGGCCTCGCCCGCGAGGTGCTCGCGCGGGTCCAGCAGCTCCGCAAGGACGCCGGGCTCGCCTTCACCGATCGCATCGCCCTCCATATCGATGGAACCGAACGACTCGTTCGGGTGGCCGCCGGGGCCAAAGCGATGATCGTCTCGGAGGCGCTGGCCGATGCGGTCTCTGTAGGCAATGAGGCGCCCGCCTCGTCCGCCGAGGCGCGCAGCTTCGCTATCGACGAGGAGCAGCTGACGGTACGGCTCTCGAAGAGCGGGGCCGCGGCCTAGTCCCCGGGGGGGCGGCCCGAAAAAAGAGCGGCACTCTCACGATTACGCTGCGAAAAGCTCCGCGGCGTTTGGTAGCTTGGACCTCTGGCGATTATGCACAAGGGGACGGGGACGAGCGCGCTCGTCGCTGCGGAAAGGAGGCTGGGCGTAGAGATCGACGCCTCCGTGCGCAAGAAGTCTCCCCTCGAGGCCCGGGTGGCCGGGGCCGCCAGGGTCCTCGCGCCCTACAGCGTCGCCGTTCGCGGGCAGCTCGCTCAGGTCGCCAAAGACTTCGTCAAGAAGGAGGCCCTCGATAGGGACCTCTATGGCGTGGCGATGCGATCGCTCGCCGAGAACCAGGACAAGCGGCTGCACTCGATCCTGCTCGCCGCGCTCAAGACCGAGGAGCACGGGGGCCTGGCCGCCCTGACCGCGGCGTCGTTCTCCGAGGACGGCGCGCTCGCGCCCCACGTCGCTCGCGCCGCGGCCAGCAGCAAGACCCAGCTCGCCTTCGCCGCCGAGGTCGCCCGAACCTGCCGCGGTGAGCCGACGGGGCCACGCTTGGCTGCGCTCGCACCGCGCATCAAAGAAGCGCACCGCATCGCGCTCTGCGTCGACCTTCTCTTGCCTCTCTCGCTCCACCCGCGGCGGGTGCCAGAGAAGGCGTGCGCGTCGATGGGCGATGCGCTCCACGTCTTACGGGGCTCCGAGCGGCACCTCGGCCGCTGGCTCGTGATGGCCGAGATCGCTCACCGGGGGGGCGACGAGCGGCCTCTGAAAGAAGCGGTCGAGCGAACCACGACCGGCCCCGACAGCTCTCGCGCCGCGTGGGCGCTCGTCGCGTGGGCGCTCGAGCCGAGCCGCGGCACCGGCGGCACGCGCCCGACGTCCGAGCTGGTCGCGCGCCTCTCGCACCGTCCGAGCGCCGACCGCGACACGTCGTTCCTGTTTCGCCTGGCCGCGGCGCGGCTCGAGGTCGCCCGCCCGATGCTCGAGGCCCTCGCGCGCACCAAGCCGCTCGGCGACGAGGTCGCTCTCCGCGCCGCGTTCACCCTGGCCAAGAGCTACGAGCGGCCCGCGTTCATGCGCGACGTGCTCGAGGCCGCCGACACCGAGTCGCGCGTCGAGCTGCGCGGCATTGCGGCGGCCGCGCTCTGGGACCTCGGCGAGCGCGCCAAGGCGGTGGCGCTCGCCGAAGCGCTCGCGGGCACCGACGACCTCGGCGCCCAGACGTGGGCCGCCCTGGTCCACGCGGCCGCCAGCGCGCCGAGCGCCAGGCAGCCGGCCGAGATCGTCACCGAGTGCAACTTCCGCCGCGTGCAGTGGGGCTGGGTCGAGTGACGGCCGTCGCGCGGCGCCGCTTCGTCGCGGCTGCGGTCCTGGGCGGCTCACTCGCTGCCGCCGGCGCCGCCCTCGGCGCGCCTGCCGTCATCGTCACCGATGCTTCGGGCGAGGCCATCGAGAGCCTGACGCTCGCCCGAACGCCGCCGTCTTCGGCCGACGACGAGCCCGAGACGTTCCGGGTCGTCGTCCTCGCCGGCGCGGCCGAGCTTCCGGCGACGATCACGATCGCGTCACACGGCGCTCCCGACGCGGGGGCGGTCACGTCATCGATCGAGGTCCTGGCCGGCGTGCCCCTCGAGCGCGGGCCGTGCCCACCGGGGACGGCCCCCTCGCTCGCGTGCGCGAGGACGGCGCCTTTGCGTGCCGTCTTCGACGACATCGATCGCCGGCATCCGCTCGCCGAGCGGCGAGCGATCGTCGCCGAGCTGGGCGGCGCGATATCGGCGCGGGCGGCTCTGGGTGCACGTGCTGCGTATGACGCCGGGCGGCGCGCCCGCGATCGGTCGCGATGGCGCGGACGCGGTCCGGCTCGTGCGCGAAGAGGTCGCGCGCGCCAACGGGATCTGGGGCGCCTGCGGCATCGGGTTCGGCGCGCCGCAGACGATCGCGGTAGAGGTGGTCGATCCGCCGCCCGCGTGGCTCCTCTCGGTGGGCTGCGGCGCCGCGCTCTCCGCGTCGGGTGGCGAGCTGCGCTTCGCCGTCGACGGCCGCGCCATGGTCGTCCCCATCAAGCCCGGCGTGACCCCGCGCGGCGCCGCGCGCGTCGTGGCGGCGGCGTTGCAGAAGCGGGGTTACGCCGCCACCGTGAGCGACAACGGGCTCTCGACGGCGGGCGCCCGCGCTGCGAGCGACGTCCTGGTCCGGCGCAGAGACGGCAAGCTCGCGACGTTGACGGGCCCGCTCTCGGGGGCCGTCTCGAGCGACGCGACGCTCGAGGCGTGCATCGGTCGGGTCGCGCTCGACGACGGTCTCCAACACTTCGGCGACGCAGACGCGGTCGCGGGCACCATCGAGGAGCGAACGTTGGTCAAGGCGTTCGAGGATGGCGACCCCTCCACGCTCGACGTCTTCGTGATCCCGAGCTTCGGCGGGGACGCGCGCATCGGCGAGTCGTTCATCTTCGCCGACGCCGGCGCGATCAAGAACACGGTCATCGTCGATCGCGCGGGCTTCCGTGCCCACCGAGCATCGTTCACGCTCGCCCACGAGATAGGCCACGTGCTCCTCGATCAACCGGGGCACCCCGACGACTTCGGCGTCGACACCCCCACGCGCCTCATGGACGCCGACGCGGTGAACCCGACCGCCTTCGGCCCCCGGCGCCTCGAGCGCGAGGAGTGCGCGCGCGCTGTACGCCAGAGCGGCGAGAAAACTCCCTCCGCCCTGCTCTCCCCTTGGCCACTCGCCCCTATGCCCTAGGGAGGCTGGCGGTTCGCGCGTTAACGTCCCGTTCATGAGTCGCTCCCGGGTCGGCCGCCCCTTCGTGGCCTTTTTGTTGCTTGGTTCCGTCATTTTCGCGCGGACGGCGGCGGCCGAGCCCCTCGGGCTCGAGCAGGCGATCCGGGAGTCGGAGTCGCACCACGAGACCGTCAAGGCCGCCCGGCTCGAAGAAGAGGTGGCCGAGGGCGACCTCGAGCGGGCTCGTTCGGACTTCTACCCCACGCTGTCGGCCGGCATCGCCGGCACCCTGCGCAACCCGGAGGGGGCAGGGGGGCGGCGCTTCTCGTCGCAGGGCACCGTGACCCTCGTGCAGCCGATCTTCCGGCCCTCGACGCTGCCGGGGCTGTGGGAGGCCGAGCACCTGCGGGAGGCGGCGAAGCACAGCGCCGAAGACAGCCGTCGCGCGCTGGCCTTCCAGACCGCGGCCGCCTTCTTCGACGTGCTCGCGGCCGAGCGAGTCCTCGACGCCGCGAAGCGACGCCTCGAGCGCGCGCGTGCGAACCTCGAGAACGCGGAGGCCCGAGTGGAAGCCGAGCTGAACAGTACGAACGACGTCACGCGCTCCCGGCTCGACGTCGCGAGCGCGCGCCGCGAGCTCACCTCGCGCACAGCCGACCTCGAGCGCGCGCGCCTGACCCTCGGCGTGCTCGTCGGGCGGCCCGTCACCGAACCGCTCACTCCTCCGGACGCGACCCTCGCGCGCGCCGAGGCGGCGCCCATCCCCACGAAGCGGGTGGCCGACGGCTCGGCGGATCGGCGGCCCGACGTCCTGGCCTTGCGCGAGCGGACCAAGGCGGCGCACGAGGCGGCGGACGAGCCGCGCTACCGCCTCGCGC
>CALKVR010000791.1 GCA_938004815.1 uncultured Polyangiaceae bacterium
GGTCATGCCGCCGTTGCCGGCGACGGCGCCGATCATGCTGCCGAGCCCGACGACGCCGAACAGGCGCTTGGCCTGCGTGGCGGTGAAGAGGCCCGCGAGCAACGTCCAGAAGTGGACGAGGGCGAGCGTCGCGACGACGCCCGGCCACACGTAGAGGGCGTAGAGCCCGGCGTCACCCATGTACGGGAGGGCGAAGCTGAACGCGATGCTCCCGACGCCGCCGAACGCGCACCAAGCCGCCATGTCGCGGTGGGGAGCGCTGCGAGGCAGCGCGAGCTGGACGCGCGCGATCACGAAGCTCACCGCGGCGATCGCGAGGTACACGAACGGCAGCCGCTCGGCGGGGATGCGGGTGAGAAAGAGCGCGTCGCGCGCGGTCTCGAGCACGGTGTGGCTGCCGACGAACGTCATCAAGAAGACGAAGGCGGCCGCCACGTCGCGGCGTTCATCCGTCCTCACGAGGAAGCCGAGGCGCCTCAGCATGCTGGCCGCCGAAAGCTACTCGCTTTGGATCAAGCGCGCACGAGCCGGAAGATCGGCAGCTCGGGTGGAGCGAGCAGCCGCGCGGCGAGCACGCTCGTCCCGACGCCGCGCGAGACGTAGGCCGGCCCCGCCGCCGTCTCGTAGGCCCCCGCGACGAAGCGGCCGGAGCCCGGCGGCGTCCACGCCGTGAAGCCAGGCCGAATCTGCCCGCCGTGCGTGTGCCCGGCGAGGCACAGCGCGAACGGCGGCGCGCCGGGCGGCGGACGATCGAGGTGCCCAGGCGCGTGGGTCAAGAGAACGCGCGGCAGCGCGCTGTCGGGGGTCGCGCGGAGAGCTGCCGCCAGATCGTCGAAGCCGCTGCAGTGGTCGTCGGTGCCGACGGCGACGATTCCACGAGAGAGGATCGTGCCCTCGTTTCCGAGGAGCCTGGCGTTCGCCTTGGCGTACGTCGCCGCGAGCGCGTCGAACGGCACGTCGCCCCAATGCTCCCAGTTGCCCAGCGTCGCAACCACCTCGGCGTTCGACGCTCGCCCGATCTCGGCGATGAGCTCGGCCAGAACGGGCAAGGCGTCGCGCGACTCGACGGCGTCGCCCGTGATTGCGATGACCTTCACGTCATGCTCACGGGTCGCCGCCAGGAGCCTCTCTTCGACCGCGCCGATCGACGAGAGGTGCAGATCGGTGAGATGAGCGATGGTCAGGCCCTCGAGCGCGGTCGGCAGGCCCGGCACGGGGGCGTCGCGCCGCGTGATCGCGAGGCGCCGCGGCTCGATGACGAACGCGTTCGCGCCCACCACCGCCGCGCCGCAACACGCAAAGGCAGCGAGCGCCCGGCGTCGCCCGAAGCGCCGGGCGCTCATCGTCTGGTACGATCGGCCACGATGAGATCGCCCCCCAAGCCGCCGCCGCGGAAGCCATCCGTCGCGGGCCGCCCCAAGTCGCCCGGACCGGCGAGGCCCAGAGACGCGCAGCCGCGGCGGGAGACGGTCGAGGTCGACATGACGTGGCTCGAGCCCGAGTCGATCGATCGTAGTTCGCAGCCACCCAAGCGCAAGACCGAGCCGCCCAAGCGCAAGACCGAGCCGCCGAAGAAGCAGGGTGCACCGCCGCCGCTGCGCGGTGCAGCCGCGCGACGCGAGACGCTGCAGGTCCGGGCCGAGTGGTTGGAGCAGGACGAGCCGCCCGCCGGCGACCGCAAGTCGAAGAGGCCGCCCGCGAAGAAGGGCCCGCCGCCCCTCCCCGAGCCGCCCAAGGCGAAGAAGCCGATGCCGCCGCCGATCCCGCGCGAAGAGCGCGCGACGGACCCGCCCCGATCGCGTCGGTCGACCGCGCCGCCGCGGAGCCGCCAAGGCCGCTGACAGGAGCCCCCCACTCGATGCGCTAGCGCCCCCGCCCGAACTCGTCCGGCGACTTCGCATCGCACTTCGGCAGGCCGAGCTCGTTGCAGAGCCCGCGCAGCGCGTCTCTCCCCTTCTCGGTGATGCCGAAACCGGTGCCCTCGCCGCCGCCCTTGGATTGCGGAATGGCGGGGCTCGACCGCGCCATGTCGCAGAGGAAACAGACCGAGAGCACGGCGACCGGCGTCTCGTTCGCGTCGTAGAAGACGAAGCCGTGGTGGGGGAGGAAACAAGCGGAGCCGCCCCCGTAGGTCGACGGCTGCGCGAGCAACTTGACGAGCTGCTTCGCCTGCTCGCCGGAGAGCTCGACTCCGGGGCGCCGCACCGTGCGGCAGAGCGTGCCATCCGGATCGAGCGGCGTGTAACACTCCGGCCGCCCGCTCACGCCGAGATCGAACGCAAAGGCGCGCACGTTGGCGAAGGTGACGCCGGGGAACCCGGTCGCCCGCTTGTCCGGTATCCCGGTGAACCCCGGCGGCGGTACCTCGGGCGGCGCGACGCCAGCCGATGCGTCCGGAGGGTCGGACGACGCCGGCGGCGGCTGCGGTGCAGAGACCGATGCGATAGGTGCCGAAGGCGGCACCGGGAGTACGCTCGCCTGCGGGCTCGGCTCGATCTCTGGCCCAGGCGTGGGCGAGCAGGCGGCGAGGAGAGCGGCGGCGGCCGCGGCACGCGCGCTCACGAGCCGCGCGGCGCGGTGCCGTAGAGCGAGAGGTCGACGAGGCGCGCGAGCACGCTCTCGATCCGGGCGCGGCACTCTGGCGCGTCACCGCCGCGCGCACGGGCGAGGAGGTACAGCACGAGGTCGTGCTCGAGATCGGACAGGCGCGCCTCGCGTCGGTAGCCGAGGTCGCGGGCGTCGACGCGAAGGACGAAGAACCCGGACTCGTCGCGCTCGGCGGGCGCGGCCCCGAAGCTGAGCACCTGCCGGACGAGGCTGCGAAGGAGGCGGGCGCGGCGTTGGGCGCGGCGGACCCCGAGGTCGGCGTAGAGATCGGGGTGCTTGTTGCGTGAGTACGTCGAGGGAGCGAGCGCGAGCGCGCAGAGCACCGCGTCCGCGTCGAGCGGCGCGGGGATCGGGGCGGGGACGACCGACGTCACGCCGCGCTCCCCTTCAAGAGCTCGGCCTGGCGGTGGGCGCGCAGCGCCGAGACGAGCTCGTCGATGTCGCCGTCCATGATGCCGTCGAGCTTGTGGAGCGTGAGCCCGATGCGGTGGTCGGTGACCCGGTTCTGCGGGTAGTTGTACGTCCGTACCTTCTGCGCGCGCTCGGCCGTGCCCACCATGCCGCGGCGCTCGGCGCTCACCGCTTCTTCGGCCTTGCGCTGCTCGAGCTCGAGGAGACGCGAGCGCAGCACCTTGAGCGCGCGCGCCTTGTTCTTGAGCTGCGAGCGCTCGTCCTGGCATTTGACGATGATGCCGGTCGGGATGTGCCGGATCTGGACGGCGCTGTTGGTCGTGTTGACGCCCTGCCCGCCGGGGCCACCGCTCGCGGCGATCGAGATGTCGAGGTCCTTGTCGTCGAGGGTCACGTCGACCTCGTCGGCCTCGGGCAGGACCGCTACGGTCGCGGTCGACGTGTGGATGCGGCCCTGCGCCTCGGTCGCGGGCACGCGCTGCACGCGGTGCACGCCGCCCTCGTAGCGGAGCTGGGCGTAGACCTCGGGCCCGGTGACGAGGGCGATCACCTCTTTGTAGCCGCCGGCCGACGCCTCGCTCAGGTTCATCACCTCGACGTTCCAGCGCTTGCGCTCGGCAAACCGCGTGATCATCCGAAACAGATCCGCCGCGAAGAGGGCGGCCTCTTCGCCGCCCTCGCCGCTTCGGATCTCGACGACCACGTTGCGCGAGTCGTTCGGATCGCGCGGAAGGAGGAGGATCTCCAGCTCGCCCTCGAGCCGCGTACGCTCCCCCTCGAGCTCGGGGAGCTCGGCCTGTGCGAGCTCGGCGAGATCGGGGTCCGCGAGCGCCTCTTTGTCCTCGTGGATGCGCTTTTCGACGCCGAGCAGCCGCTCCCACGCGGCGACCACCGGCTGGAGCTCGGAGCGCTCCTTGTTCAGCTTCGAGAGCTCACGCGGGTCCGAAAGCACCTGAGGCGAGCAGAGCAGGTGCTCGACCTCCTGGTATCGGCGCTCGACGGCTTCGAGCTTC
Source organism: uncultured Polyangiaceae bacterium (assembly GCA_938004815.1). Lineage (GTDB taxonomy): Bacteria > Myxococcota_A > Polyangia > Polyangiales > Polyangiaceae > Xiheicaenibacterium. The sequence goes on from CALKVR010000791.1 coordinate 4,032, forward strand.
GCCCGCGGGAGCATGGGTCAGCCTGCGGCGCGGTACCCGTCGTCGGACACGAGCACGTCGAACGAGGAGAACTGCTGGTCGGGATGATCGGCGGGGAGCTTCACCGACGCGTTCGCGAGAGCCGAGCGCAGCGACGCGAGCGCGACCTCGAGCTGATCGTCGTCGGGCTCGGCGGTCGTGATCTTCTGGACGAGGAAGCCGGGCCAGAGCAGCACGCGGAGCGGGCCGGTGGTGCAGTACTTCGCGAAGAAGCGCTGGAGCTCGTAGGTGAGACCGGCCACCACCGGCAGGAGCGGCAGCTTCATGACGAAGAAGGCGAGGTTGTCGAGCAGGCGCGAGCCGAGAGCGAGCGGCGGGAGGAACGCGCCGACGACCGAGAAGACGACCACGCTCACGAACGCGACCATGATGATGAACGTGGTGCCGCATCGCGCGTGGAGCGCGGTGGTCGGGCGCGCGTTCTCGACGACGAGGCCCTGGCCCATCTCGTAGGTCGAAATCGATTTGTGCTCGGCGCCGTGGTACTGGAACACGCGGCGAACGTCGGGGATGAGCCGCAAGAGGCTCAGGTACGTCACGATGATGATGAGCTTCGAGACGCCGGTGAACACCTGAAAGAGCGGTGAGGTCACCGCGAGCTCGAGCCCCAAGAGGCGGCTCAGCCCCTCGGCCGAGGCCTGCGGGAGAGCGACGAAGAGCCCCAGCGCGAGGGCGATGGGGAGGATCATGGCGAGGCCGCCCCCGCGCTTCTTGGTGCCGCCGGAGAGGTTGCCCCCCTGCTCGTCGCCCGACATCGTCGCGAGCTGGGCCACCCAGAGTGCGAGGGTCGACAGAGCGCCCGAGCCGCCCTTGGCGGGCGCCTTGGCTGCCTTGGCCGCGCCGGCATCCTTTTCTTTGGCCGCTTCTTTGGCGGCCTCTTCGGCCTCCCAGTCCTCTTCGAAGATGTCGGCCGACCAGCGGAGGGCCTGATGCCCCAGCTTCAGCGACGAGAACAGGGTGTGGACACCGCGAAAGAACGGGAGCTTGGCGAGGCCACCGGCCGGGGACTCGACGGTGCGCTCGCGGACGACCAGGGAGCCGTCGCGGCGCCGCACCACGATGGAGAGCGAGCCCGGGGCGCGCATCATCACGCCCTCGATGACGGCTTGCCCCCCGACGTTCGTCGGGTTCGGGGTCTCGCTGCCATCACCTGCTGACCGAAGGGACATGTTGGCTAGGTTGAAGCAGGAAGGTCGCGGCAGCAACGCCACAGAACACAAACACCCCCCTCACGCGGTGAGGGGGGCTTGGGGGTGAACGAGCAGCCAAGAGCCCGCAGGGGCTGGAGGCGCAGCGGCCAGGTTACTTCTGGCCCGCGGCGGCGTACTTCTTCCGGAATTTGTCGACGCGACCCGCGGTGTCCATCAGCTTTTGCTTGCCGGTGTAGAACGGGTGGCAGACGGAGCAGACGTCGGTCGTGAAGCTGCCGCGGGTCGAGTACGTCTCGACCACCGAACCGCAGGCGCAGGTGACCGTGGCTTTGAAGTAGTCGGGGTGGATGGCAGCTTTCATGACGCGTACTCCTCGGAAGGACGGGCCTTATAGTCACCCCGCGGGCTCCATGCAAGCGGGAGGGAAACCATGCCATAAAGAGGCATGTCCCGCACGCCGCGTTCCGCGCTGCTCTTTGCTGCTTTTGCC
>CALKVR010000792.1 GCA_938004815.1 uncultured Polyangiaceae bacterium
ACGTACGGCACCGAGATCTCGGGCACTCTGGGCTCCGGCACGGGCGGCGCCGAGCTCGGAGCGCCGTCGGGCGGGCCGCTGTTCGAGCACCCCGCCGCCACGGCGAAGACGATCGCGCCCAGTCGCATCGCCCACGCTTGTCACGATGGCACCGCCATTACAAGTTCGCGCCCCGGCCGCGCCCGATGGAAAAATTTCACCGATCGACGATCGCGAAAATAAAATCGTCGACCACCATTGACGGATCGTTGCTCGGTGCCGATGCTGGACATGCCTCGACCGAGGCGTGAAAATCTAGGTCTGGACAACGCGTGACCACTCACCAGTCTCTGGCAAGGCCAGCTGGCGGGCAGTAGCGCGAACAACGAACAACGCTCCGCTGCGCAGCAGAGGAGCGGCCCTGGCGGGGGTACGAAAGCCGCCAGCCCCGTCGGCTCGTGCTGACGGGGCTGTTCTTTTTTGTCGGCGCGATGCGCTTACTTGCGGCCGCGCTTGCGCGCGTCGCGCTCGCGCTTGCGCTGCGCCTTCTTCGCGTTCTTCTCGGACTGCGAGAGCGACTTCACCTTGGTGAGCGACTCACCGCCGCCCATGCCGGGCATGCCCATGCCCGGCATGCCCATGCCGGGAAAGCCCGGCATGCCGCCCATGCCCGGCATCCCGGGCATTCCCGGGAAGCCCGGCATGCCGGGGAAGCCGCCCATCCCCGGGAGGCCCGGCATGCCGCCACCGCCCATCATCTTCTTGGCGTTGCGCGCCATGGCCATCTGCTTGAGGCCGGGGATCTTGCCCATGATGCCGAGGTTCTGGCCGAGCGACGACATCATCTGGCGCATGAAGACGAACTTCTGGATGAGCTCGTTCACCTGCTCGACCTTCACCCCGGAGCCGCCGGCGATGCGCTCGGCCCGGCCCGGCTCGCGGATGAGCGCGTAAGGGTCCTTGCGCTCGAAGCGCGTCATCGACTGGATGATGGCTTCGATGCGGACGAGCTCGCGGTCGTCGAGGTTGACGTTGTCGGGCATGCCGCCCGGGAAGAACCCGCCGAGGGGGAGCTTGTCGACGAGCTCCTTGAGCGACCCCATCTTCTGGATCATCCGGATGTGCTCGAGGAAGTCCTCGAGCGTGAACTCTCCGGTGAGCATGCGCTCGGCGTCTTTCTCCGCCTTCTTCTGGTCGACGACCTGCTCGAAATCTTGCATCAGGCCGACGACGTCGCCCATGCCGAGGATGCGGCTCGCCATGCCCTCGGGGCGGAACTCCTCGAACTTGTCGGTGGTCTCGCCGACGCCGGTGTAGAGGATCGGTGCGCCCGTGACCTGCTTGACGCTGAGGGCGGCGCCGCCGCGCGCGTCGCCGTCGAGCTTGGTGAGGATCACGCCCGTGAGATCGAGGCGCTCGTGGAACGAGCGCGCCGTCTTGACCGCGTCCTGGCCGATCATGGCGTCGATGACGAGGTAGACGTTGTCGGGCGTCGTCTTGCCCTTGATGTTCTCGAGCTCGGTCATGAGCTCTTCATCGATCGCGAGGCGGCCGGCGGTGTCGTAGATGATCACGTCGCGGCCGAGCCGCTTTGCCTCGTCTTTGGCGGCGGCGCAGATCTCGAGCGGCGTCTTGTCGGGCAGGTTGAAGACGGGGACCTTGATCTGTGCGCCGAGGACCTTGAGCTGGTCGACGGCGGCGGGGCGCTGCATGTCGGCGGCGACCAGGAGCGGCTTCTTGCCGTCCTTGTCGAGCATCCGCGCGATCTTCGCGGCGCTCGTCGTCTTGCCCGACCCCTGGAGGCCGATCATCATGATGCCGGTCGGGCCCGACGCGGCGAACGCGATGGGCGCGCCGTCGTGCTTCATCAGCTCGATGAGCTCGTCGTGGCAGATCTTGATGAAGGTCTCGCCCGCGCCGACGTTCATCGTCTGCCCCTCGTGCTTGACGCGGGTCTGGACGGTCTGGCCGAGCGCCTTCTCTTTGACCTTGGCGAGAAACGCTTTGACGACGCCGATCTCGACGTCGGCCTCGAGCAGAGAGAGCCGCACCTCGCGGAGCGCCGCGTCGATGTTCGACTCCGACAGCTCGGTGAGGCCAGCGAGCCTATTTCGTGCCTGGCGGAAGCCGCGGGTGATCGTTTCGAACATGGCGGGCTTCGGGTTCTAGCACGTGCCCGCCCGGGCTCACACCGCCCTCAACGGCCCACCGCGGCCACCAGATCGCCTTTGGCCGCCATACAAGTCGCCAGGAGCGGCTCGGCTTCCTTGATGAGGTTCTCGGACTCTTCCAGGCGCTTGACCAGGTCGGCCGGGTCGCTCTTCTTCGAAGCGTCCGCGAGCTCCTTTTCGAGCGCTTCGGAGAGCTGGTTGGACTCGGCGAGCTTCACGTACGCGTTGCCGCAAGCGTCGCGCGCGCGGACGGCGGCGGGCGTCTCGACCGCGACGCCGAGCAGCTCCTGAGCCAACGCGCGCCGGCCGGCGTGATCCCTGGCCGGCGCCTCTTGCAGCCGGTCGATCGCCGCGAGCACCTTGTCGCGCTCTTCTCGCTCCTTGCCGCAACCGAGCAGCAGCACGGTGAGCACCATCACCCCCCTCCACGTCGTGGAGGGGGGCCGGGGGGGAGGAAAGCGCGGCACGGAGTCGTCGAGCACGCTGACCTCGTGGTCTCGGCGTGAGTTATTCGACCGTTTTGGGCGGCGGACCCATCTGGATGCGCTCGCCCAGGTACGACCCGATGAGGGTGAACATCACGCCGATGAGCGCCATGATGATGTACATGAAGAGCGGCATCGTCCGGACGGTCTGGGTGCTCGCCAGGTAGCCGACGGTGGGGATCGCCACGAAGAGGCACGCCACGACCGGCTCGATGAAGGTGCGGCCGGGCGAAATCATGCCGATGAGGAGCCCCCCGAGGAACCAGACGGGGATGGACACGATCATCCCGTTGGACCCCTCGAAGTCGAGGGCGGTGACGACTAGCGGCAGCCCCACGACCAGCGCGGCGGTCAGAACGCTCAAGACCACGAGCGCGATCCCGCACCAGAGCACGCTGAAACCAGCCTGGCCCATCTGCCGCTGGCGCGCGACGTCGGCCCGCGATTTCGGGCCGACTTCGAAGCTCGCGCCGCACGAGACGCAGCGGGTCGCGGTGGGAGCGTTCTTGAAGCTACACGCCGGACAGAGCGTGGGCTTGGTGGTGGCAGGGGCGGCGGCCGTGGCCATGGATCGGGGAGGCTAGGTCTCTCGCGCGTTTCGGGCAAGCTCACGGAGCCCTGGACAGGTGTGTGGGCGAATGACCGATGATCTGCGTGAGATCGGGTGCGGGCTCCGCCGCACACGTATAGTCTGTTTCCCGACGTGGCCTCCGATCAGAGCCAGGCCCTTCCGACGCTCGAAACGAGCGAGCCGGACCCCGAGCTGCTCGCGCTCCCCGCGCCGCCCAAGCGTGAGCGCGCGCTCACGATCGCGCTCATGGTGCTCACCTCGATCGCAGCCGGCCTCCTCGCCTGGTCGCTGCGCAGCGAAGCGTCCTACGCCTTGGCGTCGGGCGCCCCCCGCGACATGGGCGAGCTGTCCAAGCTCGGGCTCGATCCGTCGATGGGCAACAGTTACGTCCGCGGCGGCGCGCTCCTGGGAACGCAGGGCGCGATCCGATACGGCCGCGCGGCCGAGGGCGACACGTTTCGCCTCGCCCCCGTGATCGGCAACGACAAGCTCTGGGTCGAGATTCGCGTCCCCGAGGGCTTCGAGGGCCCCCGCTTCATCCCCCCGACACAATTCGCGGGGCGGCTCGTCCCGTTCTCGCGGGCCGGGCTCCGTCACGCCAGCTTGCGCGGCGCGGTGGCAGACAAGACGCAGGTGCAGATCCCCGCCGACGCGTGGATCCTCGTCGACTCGAGCTCCCCTCGTGCGTCGCGCTGGGCTCTGGCGTTCGTCGGCCTGTTCGCCGGCTTCGCGGCGTGGAACCTCTACGGTGCCGCACGCCTCATCGCGCGCGTCCGTGACGAGCGGGCGGAATGACGCAGGCCGCCACCGGACAGGTCGAGCGCGTGCTCGACGATCTCATCGCGCGCCTCTCGAAGACGCAGAGCACCGCCGAGGTGCGGGCTGCGCTCATCGAGGCGAAGCGCCTCCGCGGCGTGACGACGCGCTGGGCCGCCATCCCGCCGCCGCCCGACGCGCGGCGCGAGATGCTCACTCGCGTGATGGAGCTCATCTCGCAGGTCTCGGCGTCGCTGTCGAAGCCACCCCCGCCGATGGAGCAGAACCTGGCGACGCCGCTGCTCGCGGAGAAGCTTCGCAGCGTGCTCTCCGATGCGCCCGAAGACGACGCGCCCCCACCTCGGTCGCCACAGCCGCCGAGAGCCTCCCCGCGGCCCGGGCGGCACGGCGGAGAAGCGGCGTATCGCCCGACCGAGCCTGCGATCGACTCGGTCCGCGGCCCACGGGCGCCCAGCGCCGGCCCCGACTCCGACGGCCCGCCCACGATGACCCCTCGCGACGCGAAGCTTCGCGGGCTGACGCCGCCGCCCATCCCCGCGGTCGTCGCGCGCGGGCTGACACCGAGCCCTCGATCCAAGCCGCCCGTCCTCGACCGGTCGGTCTCGCCGCGCCCGACCGAGGACGCTTTCCCTCCGCTCACCCCGCGATCGCGCACCGGCGACTCCGTTCCACCGCCGCCCTCGTCGCCGCGTAAGCAACCGCTCCCGCTCCGAGGTCGAAAGCCATCGGACATGATGGCGCCGCCGTCGCCATCCCCGGCTGCGCTCTTCGGGTCGCCGTCGCGCAACCGCACCAAGACCGGGATCGCCGAGGCCGAAGAGAACGCTCGGCAGGTGCGCTCGGCCTTGCCGACCGCGCCGCCGCCGCCGATGCCCTCGGCCCCAGCGTCGCCGGCGCGATCACAGGCGCCCGCCGGCGGCAGAAAAGAGACGAGGCTGATGGGCTCGCGGGGCGTGACCGACGCGCTCGAAGCGCTCGATCGCCAGGCCCATTCGGACACCCCGCCGCCGCGGACGCGACCCTCCAGCCCGGCCCCGGAGACCGCCGAGACGTTGCCGCCGCAGTCGCCTCACCACGTTTCGATCAGCAGCGCGCCGAGCCCCGCGCCCGTCAACGCGATCTCCGTCCCGCGTGAAGGCAAGCTCGAGGGGTTCAGCTCCTCGATCTCGATGCCGGGCATGCGGCCGATCCGATCATCCCCGCCCGCGAGCAAGAAGCCGTCGAACCCGACGATGAAGCTGCCGACCCCGGTGCCCGCGCCCCTCCGGTCGGCACCGCCGTCCTCGTCGGGCAAGCCGCTTCGCACCGTCGTCGCGCCCGGTGTCACGATCGTCCGCCCCGAGTCGGCGCAGTGGCAAGCGCACCCGACCGTCGCCGGCGTGACGTTGAAGCTGCTCTACCGCGACCCCCGCACCGGTGTGTACACCGCGCTCCTTCGCCTCGCTCCGGGGGCGGTGTTCCCTCGCCGGCGCCACGCCGCCTCGGAAGAGGTGCTCTTGATCTCGGGGCTCGCGACGATCGGGACGTTCGAGCTGCGCGCGGGCGAGTACTGCCGCGCCGAGTCCGAGTCGGTGCACGAGCCGATCACGACCTCGACCGGGTGCACCCTCTTCGTGTGCGGGTCCGAGCACGACGAGTTCTTGGACGAGTAGACCGATGGGCACGCCGAGCGACGTCGTGATCGTCGGGGCGGGCGTGATGGGCTGCGCCGTCGCGTTCGAGCTCGCGCGCCGTGGCGTGGCGGCGACCGTGCTCGAGCGCAGCGTTCCCGGCGCCGAGGCGTCGAGCGCGGCCGCGGGCATGCTCGGGGCGCAGGTCGAGTCTCACGCGCCCGGGCCCCTCGTGGATCTGTGTGTGGCGAGCCGCGCGCGTTTCGGCGGCTGGGCAGGCGCGCTCCGAGAAGCCACGGGCATCGACGTGGAGCACCGCGTCTGCGGGGTGACCAAGGTCGCGTTCGACATCGCCGAGCTCGACGCGATGGAGGAGCACGCGAGCTGGCAGCGCGCGGCGGGGCTTCGGGCCGACACGCTGCGGGCGAGCGACGTGCGCGCCCGCGAGCCCGAGATCGCCGGAGAAGTCATCGGCGGTGTGTCCTTTCCCGACGAGGCGCGGGTCGACCCGCCGAGGTTCCTGAAAGCGCTGCGGATCGCCGCGGAGCGCGCGGGCGCGACCTTCCGTACGGGCGCGATCGTTCGCCGGCTGCACGTCGAAGGCGACAGGTGCTCCGGCGTCGAGCTCGAGGCGGGTGACACCTTGGCGGCCGCGCACGTCGTCCTCGCGGCGGGGAGCTGGTCGACGCTGGTGGGCGGCGCGCCGCTCGCCCCCGACGCCGTTCGACCCGCGCGCGGGCAGATCGTCGAGCTGCTCCTGCCGGCTCCGATCCAGCGGGGGATGGTGCTCGGCGCCAAGGCGTACCTGAGCCCGCGAGACGACGGCCGCGTCCTCATCGGCTCCACGCTCGAGTTCGTGGGCTTCGACCGCGGGGTCACCGCCGGCGCAGTTCGAGATTTGCTGGCGGCCGCGACGCGCCTGATCCCGCGCCTCGAGCGCGCCGACCTCGGTCGAGCGTGGTCGAGCTTTCGGCCCTACACCCAGAACGAGCTGCCCCTGATCGGCGCGTCGGGGGTCGAGCGCCTGTCGCTGGCGACCGGGCACTTCCGGAACGGCATCCTGCTCTCGCCGATCACGGCCGAGATCGTCGCGTCGCGCATCGTCGGTACGGCGCCGCCTATCGACCCGGCGCCGTTCGCAGCGCCTCGCGCACGAGCCTGAGGACCGCGACGTCGGCGGGCGGAAAGTCCTCGTCGCGGAGCTCGTCGAGGCTCGCCCACTTCACCGCGGCGACGTCGACGGCTCGCGGCTCGGGCGAGCCCGTCGTGAGATCGGTCTCGAAGAAGAGCAAGAGGACGCTCTTCTCTGGGTAGGCGAAGAAGGTGATCTCCATCGGCCGCCCGACGCGCGCGGCGATCCCGAGCTCCTCGTCGAGCTCACGCTCCAGGGCCGCCCGCGGATCCTCGCCCGGCTCCACCTTTCCTCCAGGAAACTCCCAAGCGCCGGCCAGGTGGGAGCCGCTCTTGCGCTGCGACAGGAGCACGCGGCCGGCCCGGATGATGACGGCGGCCGAGACGATGATCGGCGCCGAGCGGGCGCCGGCGGGCCGAGACGTCTTTCCTTCAGGCGCGTCGTGTGACATGGGCGGGGCATGCCCATCACATACCGGGACGCGGGTGTCGACATCGACGCGGGGAGCTCGCTCGTCTCGCGCATCGCGCGCCTGGCCAAGCCGACGCGAATCCCGGAGGTCGTCACCGACATCGGTGGCTTCGCCGGTCTCTGCGCGGTGCCGGCGGGCCTCTCGGAGCCCATCCTGGTGAGCGGCACCGACGGGGTCGGGACCAAGCTCAAGATCGCGTTCGCGACCGGCGTTCACGACACGGTCGGGATCGATCTGGTCGCGATGTGCGTGAACGACGTCGTCGTGTGCGGGGCGCGGCCGCTGTTCTTCCTCGATTACTTCGGGACAGGCCGCCTCGACGTCGACGTGGGTGAGGCGGTCGTGCGCGGCATCGCCGAGGGCTGTAAGCAGGCCGGCTGCGCGCTCCTCGGTGGCGAGACGGCCGAGCTGCCCGGCATGTACGCCGACGGCGAGTACGACCTCGCCGGCGTCGCCGTCGGCGTGGTCGAGAAATCGAAGCTGGTCGACGGCTCGCGCATGCGCGCGGGTGACGTCGTCGTGGGTGTCGCGTCGACCGGGCTCCACTCCAACGGTTACTCGCTCGCGCGGCGCGTGCTTTTCGAGGTGATGGGCCTGAACATGACAGATCCGTTTCCTGGCGTGCCGGGCCAGACCGTCGGGCAGGTGCTGCTCACCCCCACCCGGATCTACGCGCGAGCGGTGGCGAGCGTCGTGGCGGCGCTCGGCGACGATCTGCGCGCGTTCTCGCACATCACCGGCGGCGGCCTCCCCGAGAACCTCCCGCGCACGTTCCCCGAGGGGCTCGGCGCCCGGCTCGATCTCTCCACGTTCGAGCGACCGGCTGTGTTCCGAGCCATCGCCGGGGGCGGCCCCGTCGAGGAGGCGGAGCTCCTCCGCACGTTCAACTGCGGCGTGGGCATGGCGGTGATGGTGGCCCGCGGCAGCGAGGCGACGGCGATCCGCGCCCTCGAGGCTGCAGGCGAGCGCGCGTGGGTCCTCGGCGAGGTGGTGGCCCACACCGGCGGCGAGCGCGTCACGTTCGCGGCGGCCTGAGCGTAGCGGGCGGCGTTGCCGTCGGGGCGCGCCGAGGCTACCGACGTCGTCGTGTCGAACTGGTCTCGAATCCTCGTCCTCGGTAGTGGTGCGCGCGAGCACGCGCTCGCTCGGGCGCTGATCCGCGGCGCCGCCGGCCGCCAGGTCTTCGTGGCGCCCGGCAACGGCGGCACGCACGGCGAGCGCATTCACCGCGAGGCCGTCGATCTCGCGAGCTCGCCGGCGGTGGTCGCGCTCGCCGAACGGCTGAAACCGGATCTGGTCGTCGTTGGTCCCGAGGCGCCCCTCTGCGGGGGGGTGGTCGATGCGCTCGGCGCCGCCGGCTTTCTCGCGTTCGGCCCCACGCAGGCCGCCGCGCGGCTCGAGGCATCCAAGGCCTTCCTGAAAGAGGTGGCCCGTGACGCCGGCATCCCCACGGCCCGGTTCGACGTCGTGCGGTCGTACGCCGAGGCCGAGCGCGTCATCCGCGAGCGCGGCGCGCCCATCGTGGTCAAGGCCGACGGGCTCTGCGCGGGCAAGGGCGTGGTCGTGGCCGAGTCCGAGTCCGAGGCGCTCGAGGCCGCGCGCTCGATGCTCGAAGAGAGAGTCTTCGGCGAGGCGG
>CALKVR010000793.1 GCA_938004815.1 uncultured Polyangiaceae bacterium
GCTCGGGGCCGGAGTCGGCTCGATCTCGGGGGAGGCTAGAGGCGGCCCAGACGAGGGCACCGGCGACGAGCGTCGAGCCGAGCGCGCCGCCGATCAGGAGGCGCGGCCTCGTCGAGCCTCCGCTCGCGCGAGGTGCGGGCGAGACCGGTCGTGGCTCCGGCGAGCTCATGTCGGAGAGCGTGAGGCTCGTGGCATCCGAGGTCGCGAGGCGACCGCCGTCGGTCGAGACGAGCGGGGCCTGAGCCGATTCAGGCACCTCGACGCCGGGATCGGCGGTCTCGACGTCGCGCACCAAGGCGGCTCGGCTGGCGAGGCGTTCTCCCGCTACCGCCGTGAGCCAGTCCGCCACGCGTCGGTGGTTCGCTACTGCGAGCTGATCCTCGATGGCGATCGCCATCGCTCGTGCCGTAGCGAACCGGCGCGACGGATCGCGGTCCAGCGCCTTCATCACGATCGCGTCGAGCTCGGGTGGTACGGCCGGTGCGTGTGCGGACGGGGGGGCGGTCGCGCCCTGCAGAACCAAGCCGAGGAGCGAGCCATCGGGCGGCGATTCGAACAGGCGTCTGCCGGCGAGTAGCTCCCAGAGCAGCACGCCCACGGCGTAGATGTCGCAGCTCGGCGTGAGCTCCGCCGCCATCACCTGCTCCGGCGCCATGTACGCGAGCTTGCCCTTGACCTGACCCTGCGCCGTATCGGCGAGCCGCCCGCGCGCCTTCGCGATGCCGAAGTCGAGCACGCGCGCCACCCCGTCTTCACCCAGCAGCACGTTGTGCGGTGACACGTCACGGTGAACGATGCCCAGGGGCTCGCCCGTCTCGCTCTTCGCCTCGTGCGCCGCATGCAGGCCGTGGAGAACGTCGGTGACGATCGCGCCCGCGATCGGGGGCGGAACGTTGGCCCCGCCCGCCATCAACGCCTTCTGTAGGTGGGCTACGGACTCGCCCGGCACGTACTCCATCACGAGCAGCACCTCGGTGCGCTCCTCGAGGACGTCGATCATCCGGACGACGCGGGCGTCGCTGATTCGGGACATCAGCCTCGCCTCATCGACGAGCGTCGCCACGAACGCAGGGTCGGCCGCCAGCATGGGGTGGAGGCGCTTGATCGCCACCGTCCGAGAGAACCCCTTGGGCCCGGCCATTCGGCCGAGGTGCACGCTCGCCATCCCCCCGGCGGCGAGCATGTCGCAGAGGAGGTATCGGCCGACGCGGCGCCCAGGCATGCGGGCTCGATCGTAGCTTGCCCGATCCGGCGGGCGTTCGAATTTTGCGCAGCTCACCCCGCATCGACTTCACACCGGCGGGCGCCCACGGGCCCGAGCCGCGCGATTCGACCCCAAGAACCGCGCCGATCGTGGGCGGCGGGCTTGGCACGGCGGTTGTACTGCGTGCCGACATGCCTCTTCTCACTTGGCTCTCGAGGCGACGGTGGCGGGCCGCCTCGGGGTGGCCCATCCCGTTGTCGCTCGCCCTCCTGAGCGTCACCGACTCCGCGATCGCCGAGACGCAAGCTCCGGATGTCTTCTGCGCCACCTACCCGACGTCGCCGCGTTGCGCCGAGCCGCTGCCTTGCGCGTTCTGTCACACGTCGACGACCTCCGACCCGCCCACGTGGAACGCCTTCGGCGCGGCGCTCGTCGCCGAGCTCGGCGGCCCCGGCGTCGAGACGCCCGTGTTCGTGGCCGAGCTCCCCTCGGCGCTGGCGAGCATCGAGCTGCTGGACTCCGACGGTGACACGTTCACCAACGTCGAGGAGATCGAGAACGGCTCGCTGCCAGGGGACCCCACGAGCGTTCCGTTCTCCGAGACGTGCCCCGAGTCCACCCAAGATCTGCCGTACGCGCTGTGCGCTTTCGATCCCGAGTTCGCGTTTCGTCGAGTGAATCTCCACTTCTGCGGACAGTCTCCGTCGTACGACGAGATGCAGGCGTTTCGAGCGTCGAGCCACGATGAGAAGATCGCGGCTCTCTCGACCAAGCTCGACCATTGCGTCGACACCGAGCACTGGCTCGGCAAAGACGGCGTGCTCTGGTCGATGGCCCACAAGCGGGTCAGGCCCGTCGGCGCTCTGAAGGCGGGCGAGGACGAGGGCCAGTTCCCGGCCTCCGACTACTACGTCGACTATCACCTCTGGGTGTACGCGCAGATCGACGGGCACGACGCGCGGGACGTGGTGCTCGGCGACTACTTCGTCGAGCGCACCACCAACCCGACCCAGTACACGAAGGTCGACGACTACCCGGGTCAGCCGATGCTGCTCGACCGGCGCCAGGGCATGCTGACGACGCAATGGGTGATGCTCTATAACGTCATGTTCACCGCGATTCCCCGCGCGGCCGCCGCGCGGGCGTATACCAATTTTCTCGGGTACGACATCGCGAAGGACCAGGGGCTCTTCGCGGTTCCTGGTGAGCCCGTCGACTACGACGGCAAGGGCGTCGGTGCGGAGGGGTGTCGAGATTGTCATTCGACGCTCGACCCGCTGACCTATCCATTCCGCAACTACAACGGTCTGGCGGGGGGCATCCCGCGCTACCAATACGTGCCCGGCCGGCTCGAGTTTTTGTCGCAGCCCGGGCAGATGTTCGCGGACGAGCCGGCGACCTTGGCGACGACCCCCGAGAACGGGTATCTGCTCGGTCAGCCCGTGGCGGATCTCGCCGAGTGGGCGTCCGTCGCCGCCGACAGCGACGCGTTCTCGCGCGCGCTCGTCATCGACTACTTCCAGACGCTCGTCGGGCGCGCGCCCGACCTGACCAACGCGGCCGAGGCGGCCGAGGTCGACGCTCTCGTCCAGACGCTGGTGTCGAGCGGCCATTCGGTGGAAGCGATGCTCCAGGCCCTCATTCTCACGGAGGCCTACGGTGGACCTTGATTCAATCGCCCGCCGGCCAGCCGTGTGGCTCGGCGTCCTCTCGCTCTCCCTCGCCGCCGTCGCCTGCGAAGACGACGACGCGCGAGCGCCGACGAGCGGCTCGACCGGCTCCGGCAGTGCGGGCAGCGGGGTTGGCGGCGTCGACCCGGGTGACCCGTTTCCCGTGTCCGCCAAGGCCTCCGTGCGCATGAAGACGGCGACCCAGCTAGAGCGCGATCTCGCGGCCGTGCTCTCGCTCGATCCCGACACGTTCTGCATGGAGCTCGGCGCCTTCTCTTGTGCCGACGTCCACGGCATTCGGCTTTCGGAGACCGACGCTTACGAGGGCGGCTTCTACGAGCCGTTGACAGAGACGATCATCTCCTCGCCGGCCGCGGTCGACCGGATGGTGCTCATCGGGTGCGGGGCGCGCGCCGAGCAAGACTTGGCGTCGCCAGGCAGCGCGACGATCTTCAACGATCTGCCGATCGCGGGCGGCGCGCTGACCGACCCCGCCGCTCCGGCCGTCGACGCGGCGGTCTCGACCCTGTATCGGCGCGGCCTCCTGCGCGATCCGACGGCCGGAGAGCTCCAAGCCCACCGTGATCTCTACACCGCCATCGCGGCGAGCGGCACGCCCGAGCCCGCGCTCGAATGGGCGAAGTCGTCGTGCTTCGTCACCCTGTCCACGTTGGAATTCGTCTTCTATTGAGGCCCCGATGAGCACATCCCGTCGTCGTTTCCTCGGCGCCCTGCTCGGTGCGGGCGCCGCCTCTGCACTCTCGCTGGCCGGGAGCCGCCCCGCGAGATCGGGCGCCAAACCGGCCAAGCACCTCATCGTCGTGACCGGCTTCGGCGGCGCGTCGATCATCGACTCGTTCCTGCCCATCGCCGCGAGCGAGTCGCAGAACGCGGCGACGCTCGACACCTACCTCGACGCCGACATCGTGACCGTGCCGGGGTCGCCCATCCGTACCCACAGCTTCAAGGGAACGGTCCTGAGCTCCCCGGCGCCTGGCGATCTGCCGCAGTTCCTCGCCGCGCACCGGCACGACATGATGATCACCACGTCGACGGTCTCCAGCGTCAACCACGCCGTCGCCCAGAAGCGCTCGATGAACGGCGGCGGCGCGATGCACGGCCGAACGCTGACCGAGTGCGTCGCTCTCGAGTATGGCGCGGGCTACCCCCTCCCGAACGTCAACATGGGCTCGCTGGGCTTCCTGGAGTCGGGGTCGGACCCGAGCTTGCCGAGCTTCGCGCGGCAGGAGCCCGTGAACGCGCCGTTGAAGCTCGCCCTCGGCCTCGACGGCCGACGGGGCATCCAGGGCGTGCCCTCCGACGCGAGTCTCGAGCTCGCCCGGGCCGTGCGCCGCGATCGTCTCGATCCGGAGTCGGCGTTTTACAAGACGTTCCGCAAGAGTGATCGGCTGACGCGCTACCTGGCGCAGCGCGACACCGACCTCCCCACTGTCGAGCAGGCCGACCTCGTCACCCAGCTCAACCTCCTCGGGCCCGACGACGGGCCGGATGGGTCGCCGCTCGACCTGGCTGCTTTCGGGCTGGCGAGCTCCCCCGATCATGATCTCCTTCGGACCGTCTTTCCGGCGATGTCCACCGACCCGCTCGAGGCGCAGGCTGCGCTCGCGTACCTCCTCATCAAGAACCGCGTCTCGGTCGCTGTCACGCTGGGCCCGAACTTCAACCTCACGCTGGGCGAGACCACCTTGATCGCGAACCCTCCGCTATCGTTCGATCGGTCTCACCAAGAGCACCGCGCGACCCAGAGCTTCATGTGGGGTCGCCTCACGTCGATCATCGATCGGTTGATCGGGCTCTTGAAGAACGCGGAGTTCGACGCCACGACGGGCGAGAGCTTCTGGGACCGCACCATGATCCACGTCGCCACCGGCTTCGGCCGATCGAAGAACCGTCCGACCAACGCGCCCGACTATTCGAGCGGTCACGACCTCAACAACGGCAACCTGACCCTCGCCCCGTTCGTGAAGGGGAACACCGTCCTCGGCGGTGTAAACTTCGACACCGCTCGAACCTACGGGTTCGACACTGCGACGGGCGCTCCGCTCACCGGAAAAGAGATGCAAGAGGGCGAGATCTTCATGGGGCTGCTCGGAGCGCTCGAGGTCCCCATCGCGGGCGGCGCGTTCCCGGATGTCCCCGCGATGCGCAAATAGGTACGCTGGTCGCTTGGGCGTCGCTCGTGTCGCTGCGGTCGTGGTGGTGGTCGTGGCCGCTACGACATGCTCGCTCCGCGCCGACCTCGCGTACCTCGCTGCGACCTGCGACGTCGACGCCGACTGCGAGCCGGCGGCGTCGGAGTGCAAGCGCGCCGCCTGTGAGCTCGGCGTGTGCGTGCACGTCGTCAACGCCGGCGCCGTCGTTCCGGACGGGGTGGGGAACTGCACGCTCGATCGTTGCGAAGCGCAGGGGTCGCGCAGCCCCGAGTTCGACGCCGCCGACGTCCCACCGCAGGCGCCGAGCTGCCGACAGTATGCGTGCACGCAGATCGGCGTGCCGGACCTGCTCGAGGCCGGCGACGGCGCGCCCTGCGAATCGGGCTACTGCAACCAAGGTACTTGCGTGGAGTGCCTGCAGGACCAGCACTGCATGAGCGCCACCGAACCTCGGTGTGTCGCTTCGACCTGCGTCTCCGAGCAATGCGCCAACATGGTGCAGAGCGAGCTCGAAACCGATGAGGACTGCGGGGGCCCGGCGTGCGCCAAATGTGCCGACGGGCAAATGTGCCTGGC
>CALKVR010000794.1 GCA_938004815.1 uncultured Polyangiaceae bacterium
CTACGCGACGCTCTGGTCGCCCGGCCTGGGGGGTGTACCGGTCAAGGGGAACGACCCGAAGAAGTTCGCGACGACCGAGGTGGGCGTGTTCCCCATCCAGTGGAAAGACGCGGTCGAGACGATGTCACCAGACCCGGGCGCGCCGACCGTGTTCTGGTTCGCCGACGTGCCGTGGATCCAGTACGTGCACGCGCCGATGGCGATGCACGTCGCGTACTGGCACGATCGCTTCGGCTACCCGATGAGCGCCGAGTGCTTGAACGTCTCGGCCGCCGACGGCGAGTGGCTCTTCGGCTTCACCCTGACCAAGCTCCCCGCGGGCTGGGGAAGCGTGGGCGCGGGGCGGCAGAACGGGCCGTCCACCAAGATCAACATCGTCCCCTGAACGGATGGTGAACCCCACCAAGTGGGAATCACGCGGGGCGTCATGCGATGATGCTCTCGTCGCATGCGGCTCGGAATCGACCTCGGCACCACGCGCACCATCGTGGCCGTCCACGATCGCGGGAACTTCCCCATCGTCAGCTTCGCGCGGCCCGACGGCGATCTCGTCGAGCACTACCCCACGATCACCGCCGACATCGATGGCGAGCTCGTCCACGGGCTCGAGGCGGAGGCCGCCGAGCGTGACGGCGCGCCGTCGATGCGCTCGTGGAAGCGCCTGCTCCACCAAACGCGGCAGGACGAGCCCCTCGTGATCGGCTCGGTGACGGTCACCCCCGTCGAGCTCGTGACGAGCTTTCTCGTCTCGCTGCGCCGCGACCTGTTCGAGCGCTCCAACGTCGCGGGCCTCATGACCGAGTCGCTCGAGGCCGTCGTGTGCGTCCCCGCCAACTCGCACTCCACCCAGCGGTTCGTGACCCTCGACGCGTTCAAGCGCGCCGGCTTCTCGGTGCGGGCCGTCGTCAACGAGCCGAGCGCGGCGGGGGTCGAGTACGCGCACCGGCACAAAAGCACCCTGTCGTCGCGGCGCGAGCACGTGATCGTCTACGACCTAGGGGGCGGCACGTTCGACGCCGCGCTCGTGCACATCGCGGGCGGCCACCACGACATCGAGCTCACCTCCGGCATCGCCCTCTTGGGCGGCGACGACTTCGACGCCCAGCTCTGCGCGATGGCGCTCGAGATCGCAGGCCGCGGTTTCCCGGCGTCGTCACAGGCGCGCGCCGATCTGCTGCGCGAGTGTCGCGCCGCCAAAGAGAGCATCCACCCGAACACGAAGCGCATCGTCATCGACCTCGCCGCGCTGGGCGACGACGCGCCCGCCGCTCCGGTCGTCGTTCCCATCAACGACTACTACGACCGCGTCCGGCCGCTCGTGCTCGAGACCCTCGACGCGCTCGACCCCGTCGTCTCGGCCTTGCGGGACGAAGAGCAGATCGGCGGCGAGCTGGCGGGCATTTACATGGTCGGCGGCGCGAGCGGGCTGCCCATCGTGCCGCGCATCGTCCGCGAGCGCTTCGGCCGGCGAGTGTTTCGTTCGCCGAACCCCGCGGCCGCCACCGCCATGGGCTGCGCCATCCTGGCCGCCGACGATCGCGATCTGGGCGCGGCGGCGACGGTCTCCGAGCGCTTCACCCGCCACTTCGGGGTGTTCCGCGAGGCCGAGCGCGGCGAGCGGACGATCTTCGACGCCGTCTTCCCCAAGGGCACGCCGATGCCCACCCGCGACGCCGGGCCCGTCGTGGCGACGCGCCAGTACCGCGCCGCCCACAACATCGGCCACTACCGTTTCGTCGAGTCGGCCTACGTCGACGAGCACGGCGACCCGATCGGCGATATGACGCCGCACGCCGAGATCCGCGTGCCGTTCGACGATAGCGCCGCCGATGCCTCCGCGGTGGGCCGCTTGCACGGCGAGGGGCCGCGGATCGAGGAGCGCTACGAGGTCGACGCCGCCGGGGTCATCGCGGTGACCATCACGAACCTCGACGCGAACCGCGCAGCCAAGTTCGTCCTCTGATCGGTGGCCGCTCCGTTCGGCGGCCTCGCCGGGCGCCGCCCGTTGCCTTACGCTCGACGCGTGCGCTCGATCCACGCCGCCGTCTTCGCCATCGGCCTCCTCTCCTGCGGCGACCGCGCGACGCCGCCTACGCCCACGACGTCGAGCGGCGCCCGGGCGCCGAGCGCGGCGGCCTCGTCTCGACCGGAGACCTCGGCCGCGTCGAGCGCGCCGGCGCCCTCGGCCACGGCGGCAGACGCGCGCCCGCTCTACTTCGACAAGTCGATCGAGCCGGCCGATCTCGACGGCCGCTCGCTCCGCGAGCTCTCGCTCATGCGAAACACCATCTATGCCCGCGCCGGCAACAGCTTCCGGCGGCCGTGGCTGGACGCGTACTTTCGCGCCCAGAGCTGGTACGCGCCCAAAGACGCGATCGACGCCTCCAAGATCACCGCGCTCGACAAGGAGAACGCGCGCAAGATCGGCGACTACGACGCGTCTCTGACGCGCGAGCAGCTCGAGAAGATGCGCGACGCGGTGGTCGCGCGCAAAGCCGCAGGAAAGGCCACCCCCGACGACGCGATCGAGCTGTCGCTGCTCTCGCAGCGGCTCGGCACCTACGTCGGGGGCGAGAGCGCCGGCGGCGAGCCGTCGCCGCTCGAAGACCCCTCGAGGCTCGACGCTCTGCTCCGGGTCGAGGAGCTCTCGACGCTCTCGCGCCGCGACCTCAGGATCCTGCGCAACACGATCTACGCGCGCAGGGGCCGGCCCTTCGACTCCAAGGTGGTGAAGAGCTACTTCGAGAGCGCGCCCTGGTACAAGCCGCGCGCCGACTACCACGACGGCATGCTGAGCGAGATCGACGGCAAGAACATCGCGATCGTGCGCAGCGTCGAGGACTCGCTCGGCGGTCCCCTGCACGAGAACCCGGACTACGGGAAAGACGGCTGGTTCATACAGGCCTGATAGGCCGATGGCGCCCCGGGCGGGCGCCCAGTCAAAGCCGGGTCAGAAGAAGGCGGTGCCCTGCCAACGAGTGAGGCGCGTCGAGCCGAGCGCCTCGAGCAGATCGAGCATCAGCTCGGGATCGTGCGACGGGCGGGCAGCAGCGCCCTCGAGGCCTGCGTCGATCGGGACGATGCGCGCGCCGACCCTCGATCCGTCGATCGAGACACGCAGGATCGCGCCGTCGATCTCGCTCGTGCAGTCGCACGAGAAGAGCAGGTTGCCGAGCCCCCAAGCGATGACCGCGTCGCCCCGGCGCTCGACCGGCCCCACCGCGTGGCTGCCGTGCGCAGCGACGACGAGGGCGCCGCCGATCTCGATGGCGGCGTCGACCGCGGCGCGCAGCTCGGGCCGTGGCAGGTAAGACGGCGGCCCCGTCACGTGAAAGGTAGCGACCAATACGTCGGCCGATGCGCGGGCGCGTGCGAGCTGACCCTCGAGGTCGGCGATCGGACCCAGGGACAGATCGTGCGCGGTGATGGCGACGACGCGTCCGCCTCCGGCTTCGACGAGCGCGACCCCGGCCTCGAGGCCGGCGGGGATGAAGCCGGCGCTCCGCGCCGCTTCGGCCGTGCGCCGAGGACCTTCCTCGCCTGAGTCGAGGGCGTGGTTGTTGGCGATGCCGACGACGCGAACGCCGGTCTGGTCGAGCGCAACCACCGCGGCCGGATCGTTGTGCAGACGGAGCCCGTCACCCGTCGCCGCGTCGTCTGCGATGGGGCCCTCCAGGTTCACGATTCCGACCGCGCCGCCGATCTGCGGCCACAGCGGGTAGAGCCGGTTCGCCCTGTCCTCGGCCACGTGCACGTCACCGCCGAGCCAGAGCTCGATGGGTGGCTCGACGCGCGGCGTCGGCTCCGGCGGGGCGTCGCTCGATCGCTCGCTACAACCGATCGCGACCGCGAGCACGACCGCGAGCTCAGCTCTCCGCAACGCGCTCCGGCTCCTTCGGCGCGGCCCGGGCGCGGCGCCCAAGGACCCTCCGCAAGAGCGACTTCAGCCGCGCCATGTCTTCGTCGTCCAAGCAAGCGGGGCATGTCGCGATCATGATCCAGCTGAAGATGGGGATCAGCATCGTGGTGTCGATGCCGATGTGGAACATGACCCCGGCCGCGAGCACCCACGGCCGCGCGCGCCTGAACCAGATGAACAGCGGGAACGACAGCTCGAACACGAGCGTCGACCAGGTGAGCACGCGAACGAGCGGGGTGAAGTCGATGTACATCGGCCACTCGGCGAAGACGGGCGACGACAGCACGTCGCGGAGGGCCAGCCCCGTGCGCCAGCGCGTGTTGCCGAGCTTGGCGAGCGTCGAGTTCAGGTACACGTACGCGAGCTGTAGCTGCAAGAGGCGCAGCCCCCAGACGTTGGGGGCCGGAAGCGGGGGCCTACCGCGCAGCTTTCTCAGCCACGCGTCGACGCTGAACCGGTAGCCGAGGGGCACCGCGACCGCCAGCGCGCCCACGATCATGAACAGGCGGTCGCCGCTGTTGAGGATGAACGGGTTGCGGTACTGGAACGACAGGTGCACGTAGGCGACGACGAGCGTCGCCACGCGCGGATAGAACCCGACGAGGAGCGCAGCCGTCGCCAAGCTGAAGACGACGGCCATGCCATAGAGCAGGGTTCGGCTATCGGGCGCCCAGAAGAACGGCGTCAGGAACTGGTGCTTGTCGCCGCCCACGATGTCGTAGGGGATGAGCCCGTCATCGCTCCAGAACCGCTCGAGGTTGAGCCAGATGCCGAGCGCTTGCCACGCCGCGAGGAGCCCGTACGTGACGCGGAACACCGCCGCCGACTCGCCGTTCGTCGGCGCGCAGAAGAACGCGAGCCACAGGCGCTCGAGGCGCTCCATCCGCGTCACAGCTCGCCCTCTGCGCCGGGCGCGGCGGGCGGCGGGCGGCCGGTCGCGGGCGGCCGGGGGAGCCACGACTTGTATGGCGCGTTGCCGGCGCAACGCCGCGTGAAGAGCACACGCGTCGAAGCGGCGCGGGTGACGTTGCCGTCGTCGTCGCGAAGCTCATGCAGGACGTTGGTGGCGCGCACGACGCGCACCTCGGTGTGCCCGGGCGGCGGATGCCGGCAGAAGTAGTCCAGGTAGGCTTGGCCGAAGCGGTTGCGATCGCCCTCGTCGCTGAGCTTGGCCTGGATCTTTCGGATGCGCGTGTCGCGGACGCGCTCGAACGGCGAACGGCCTTGCCCCTTCGTGGTCGAGACGACGAGGCCGCGGCCCTCTTTGGTGTCCACCTCGATCGTGACGTGGGTCGTGTTGGGCGGCTTGCCGAACATGCCCCACGAGTTCGTCATCCGCAGCCCCTCGCTGTAGAAGCCGAGCACCGGCTCGAACACCTTCTTGACCTGCGGGATCGCGCCGCCGGCGAGCACCGCCGCGAGGTGGTAGAGCGTGAACGCGATCCCGGCGGCGCGGAGCATCCGATCGCGAAACCCGAGCTCGGCATAGAGCTTCGGCCCGCTCGCGCCCGCGTCGGCGCCTGCCGCATCGGCACCAGGCTGCTCGGACGTGGGCGAGGCGTCGGTCATCGACGGCTCACGCTGATCGGTCTCTTCGTCTGACACCTGGTACCATCATGGCCCTCCCCGGCCTCGCGACAAAGCTGGTATGTGGCGGGGGCCCCCTTACGTAACGCCCCATGACGTTCGTCATCTACCCAGGCGACCGAGTAGCCGGTCGCTACCTCCTCCAGAGCGAGATCGGCAGAGGGGGTCACGGCACCGTTTTTCGCGCGGTCGACACCGAGCTGAACCAGCCCGTCGCGGTCAAGGTGTTGAACGGTGAGATCGCCGACGAAGACCAGTACGTGCTCCGGCTGTGGCGCGAGGCGCAATCTCTCGCCGCGCTCTGGGGCACGAGCGTCGTGCAAGTGCACGAGTTCGACACCGACCCGCGCGGCTTCGTCTACATGGTGATGGAGCTGCTCGAGGGCGAGCCGCTCGACGCGCACCTCTACGAGATCGAGAGCTTCGGCGACCGCATGAGCCCCGCATCGGTGATCGAGGTGCTCGAGCCGGTGGCGCACGCGCTCGGCATGGCCCACTCGAAGGGCATCATTCACCGCGACGTGAAGCCGTCGAACATCTTCCTCATGGACCCGACGATCGGCGGCTGATGGACTTCGGTCGGGCCAAGACCCCCGACTTCGAAGAGATCACCGACGCGGGGATGATCGCCGGCTCACCCAGCTACATCGCGCCCGAGATCTGGCGCAGCCACCCGTTCGATCACCGCGCCGACCTCTACTCTTTCGCCGCCGTCGTGTTCCGCACTCTCGCCGGCCAGCCGCCGTTCACCGCCGGCTCGACGCTGCAGCTCTACGAGCTGGCCACGACGGCCCCGCGCCCGCGGCTGACCGCGTTCCGACCCGAGCTCTCGCCCGCGGTCGACGAGTGGGTGAACCGGGCCCTCGCGATCGACATGCGCGATCGCTACGGCCACATGCAAGAGATGTGGGCCGACTTCGTCGAGGCGCTGACGCAGAGCGAGACGCCGAGCCTGCGGCGGTTCAAGAGCGGTCTCTACCGCCGCTAGCGCTTCTTGGCGGGCGCCTTCTTGGCCGGCGCCTTCTTGGCCGGCGCCTTCTTGGCGGGCGCCTTCTTGGCCGGCGCCTTCTTGGCAGGCGCCTTCTTGGCAGCAGGCGCGGCTGCGCCGCCGGTGAGCTCGGCGAGCACGGCGTCGACGTGCCCCGCGACCTTCACGGTCGGCCACGCTCGCTTCACCTTGCCGTCGGGCGCGACGAGGAAGGTGCTGCGGATCACCCCCTCGACCTTCTTTCCGTACATGTTCTTTTCGCCCCATGCGCCGTACGCGCGGTGCGTCGTGAGATCGGGGTCGCTGAGCAGGCGGAACTTCAGCCCGTACTTGTCCCGGAACTTCGTGTGGCTGGCGATCGAGTCCTTGGACACCCCGAGCACCACCGCGCCAGCGCGGATGAACTTGTCGATGGCCGCCGAGAAGTCCTTCGCCTCGACCGTGCATCCCGGCGTGTCGTCGCGCGGGTAGAAGTAGACGACGGCGTGCTTTCCCTCGAGGGCGGCGAGCGAGACCGTCGAGCCGTCGTCCGCAGGGAGGGAGAATGTGGGAGCCTTTTGGCCTGCCTGAACCATGGCGGTGGAGCGTACAGACCAGCCTCCTGGTTGTTAAGGCCTGCGCGCGACGTGCCGTAGCCGGAGGAGCACCGTCATGTTCTGGCGCAAGGCTGCGAAGACCATCGAATCGCCCGCCCCCGCGCAGGTCAGTCCGGTCGCGCCGGAGAGCGGCGCCTCGCTCGACGACGCGCTCGACGCCGCGGCGGAGATGCTCCGCGCCCTCGGGCGCCACGCGTTTCCGATCGGCGAAGAGGACGCCGGCAGCATCGGCAAGGCGTTCGAGCGCTGCGCGGAGCACGTCCTCGTCGTCGCGCCGCTCGATACGTCGTCGCGCAACGACGAGGCCCAGCCGAGCTCGAAGCGGCAGTGGCGCCGCGTGGTGCGGTTCGTGGCCGATCACCGCAAGAAGGAGCAGGCGTACGTCGAGCGATCGACGAAAGAAGCGCGCGAAGCGATATGGGCGCTCGTGGACGGCCTGGGGCGCGCGTGCGTCGAGCACGGCAAGGCAGACCAGACCCTCCGCTCACAAGCGGCCCGCTTGGGCCAGGCGACCGCGGCCGAGTCGCTCACCGACATCAAGCGCGAGGCCACCGCGTTCGCGGCTACGGTGGTCGCGTTCCTCGAGCAGCAGAACCAGCGCCTGCAGGAACAAACACGCGATCTGCGCGAGCGTCTCGCGCGGCTCGAGACCCAGCTCGACGAAGCGAAGCGCGAGGGTGGGACCGACGCGTTGACCCGCCTGGCGAACCGCCGCGTCTTCGACGCGACCCTGGCTCAGCAAACTGCCCTCGCGACGGTGACGGGGCGCCCGCTCAGCTTGGTGCTCTTCGACGTCGACCACTTCAAGGCCGTCAACGATCGGTACGGCCACCCGGCCGGCGACCAGGTGCTCCGCGAGATCGCCGACGCCGCCATCCGCGCGTTTCCTCGCCGGACGGACGTCGTCTCGCGCTACGGCGGCGAGGAGCTCGCCGTGATCCTCCCCGATACGACGGGAGCGAGCGCGCGGATGCTCGCCGAGCGCATGCTCTCCGCGATCCGTTCGCACGTGGTCGACGTCGGCGGCGCGCGCGTCTCGGTCACGGTGTCGGCCGGCGTCGCGGGCTTCACCTTCGGTGACGGGCCGGCCGAGTTGATCGCGATCGCCGATCGGCGCCTCTACGTCGCCAAGCAATCGGGGCGAGACCGCGTCGTCGAGAACGACGACGTGGCGCCCCGCGGAGCGAGACCGGAGACGAGCAGCGGCGAGCCGATGGAGAGCTGGGCCGCCGCCCGCTGACAACGGCTCGCGCCGCTCCAATCAGCGCACGGCGAGAGGGGCCGGAGAGAAGCTCACGCGGCGCGTCTCCACCATTCTTCCGGCGTCGATCCGGCCCTCGACGATCTCGTAGCCGAGGAGCGCGAACGTTCGGCCCTTCACGAAGATGGGCCGGGCATTGCCGTACCAATCCACGCAAGAGGCCTTGCAGCCGTCGGCGACGTTGCCCTCGCCGCCCGACGCGAGCTCGCCGAGCTCTTTGAAGTCGAGCGCGTCGTTGCGAACGAACGCGATCGACGCCGAGCCGTGCCGCAGCTGGTCGGAGCCGCTCGCGCCGTTCGACCGCAGCGGCAGGCCGAAGACGCCCGCTCGATCGCCGTCGGATTTGTAGAAGAAGCCGTGGCTCCGGGTCTCGCCCTGCGAAGCTCCGCGCCGGACGTACTTGCCGGCCACCCCGGGCGACGCATCGAGCTCGACGGCCGAGAACACCAGGTCGCTCCCGTCGGAGCCGACGACGAGCGCATCGCCTCCGAGCGCCTCGATCCGGTCGACCCCGTGGCCGAGGTGGACCTTCTTGGGCTCGGCGCGGTCGCCGAAACGGTACGCGACGACGAAGCTCTCGTCGGCGGTGGTGGAGCGACCCCAACCGGCCCCCGCGCCGTAGAGCAGCGTGCCGGCCACGAACCGATTCGTGAGCGCGTGTCCCTGCCCTGCCCGAGGCAGCGCGTCGTACGACGCGCGACTCACGGGCGTGGCCTGCCCGTCGAACGCCGAGATGGGGATGCGCACCGCGGCGAGGTCGCCGGGTTTGGTCTCGGCGGCCCACATCGCGTCGCCGGAGCCGTCGGCGCGGACCAGGACGTCGAGGTGGCCGTCGCTCTGGTTGAACGAGAACTGATCGATCGGCGCGCCCTGGACCCGGACTACCCCGGGCTCTGAGCCGTCGAGGGGCATCCGGTAGACGAGCGAGCGCGAGGCGTCGTCGATCGGGAACAGCGACGTCGCGCGCCGCGCCCCCGCCGTCATCCAGACGTACACCGCGTCCTGGGAGACGTAGAACACGCGACCCGAGGGCCCCATGACGACCGTCGACTCGCAATCGAACGCGCCCTTGGACAGATCGCACGACGTGACGGTGTGGAGCGCCTGAGTCGCGTCGGGGTCGATGGGCCGGTAGACCTTGGTCGGCTCCACGAGCGAAACGAAGTCGCTCGCCGTCGCGCCCGCGTGCCACTTGCGCACCGCGGGGAACGAGGCGAGGGGGTCGTTGCCGCCGCTCAGGTAGAGCGGCGTGTAGAAGACCAGCTTGTCGCCGACGAGGCGGCTCGCGTAGTTCCGCGACGAGTAATAGTCGTTCGAGCGGAGGTGGTAGGTGTCGCGGTGCGACAGACGGCCCTCGCGATCGATGTCGAACAGGCCCACCTCGGTGCCCCCACGAGCGTAGCTGTAGCCAATGACGATGACTTGGTTGTCATGAACCAACATCTCGTCGTACCAGGCGCCGCGCCCGTCGAGGCCCGGCGCAAAGGCGTCGACCGCCGATACCGGGGTGAGGTCTCCGCCGCCGACCCTGACCGTGAACAGCTTGCCGCGGCGGAGGACCACCATGTGGTCGCCGTGCATCTTGACGATGCCCCCCTCGTCGACCCCTGCCGTTTGGTTGTTGGTGACGGACTCGTCTTTGCCGTCGGCGCCCTTGGCCGCCGAGTCGGCGGCGGGGGCGGGAGCGGCCTCGGCCGCGCTCGCGGTGGCCTGCTCACCACCGTGCCGGGGGCGACGCGGCCGGTGCGTCTTGATGAACTCGGCGATCTCTTCCTTCGAAGAGAAGGCTGCGAGCGACCTTTTCTTGGCGCCGTCGCGGG
>CALKVR010000795.1 GCA_938004815.1 uncultured Polyangiaceae bacterium
GATGGCAGCAGGGTACGAGCGGCCAGCGCCACATTCGGCGCCGACCTCGGCCCCACCGCCGCCGCCGCCCCCTTGTCCTCCGCCCCCTGCCCCCGGCTGGCATTCGACCGGATGGTGGGGTGCCTCGGTCGTCGGGTCGAGCACCTCCGAAAGGCGAAGCACCTCGGCGACGGCCCTATTCTGACCAACTTGAACGGGGCCGACGAACGTGTCTTCGTCACGCCCGAACGCGACCACGATCTTCTCGCCGAGCGGATCGAGGACCGCTGCGTGGGCGTAGCGAGGCGTGTGAAGCCGGCTCGGGAGCGCCGTGAATTGTCCGGCCTCGTAGAGCGTCAGCTCGGCGACGGGGCGGCCCAGCTCGCTCGGCGTCGCCACGCCGCCGATCGGCATCGGATCGCCGCCCCCGCCGATCAAGAGCACCCGATCGTCGCCGAGCAACGTCGCGGTGTGACAAGCCCGCGGGACGGGCATCGACAGGAGCTCGAAACTATCCGTCGCGGGGTCGTAGAGCTCGGCCGAGGCGATCCCCACGCAGCGGCGGCAGATGGCGTCGTCTGTCTTGGGGCACTCGAAGTAGAGCTCGCCAATCGGCGATTTGCGATCCGTGCCGCCAGCGATCAACACCTTGCCGGACGCAGGGAGCAGCGTGCCGGTGTGGTGCGTTCGGGCGACGTTCATCGGCGACGCCGTGCGGCGGAAAGTGTTGCTGGCGGGGTCGTAGCGGAACGCGTGCGTGACCGCGGCTGCTTGCCCCACGCCGAGAACCTGGTCGAGGTTCGCGCCGCCGGCCACTAGCACCGTCCCGTCGTGCAGCGGCACCGCTACGTGATCGATGAGCGGGGTGCACGCCGTTTCGCCGCTCGGCTGGAGCAAGGGCCCGGCCGACCAGACACCGGCCATCGGATCGTAGATCTCCGAGGAACAGAAGAACTCGCCGCCGACCGCCGAGTCCGAGCTTCCGCCGATGACGATGACCTTGCCATTTTGCAGGAGCGTGGCGGTCGCGCGCGCGCGCACGACGACCGGGGTCGACGCGCTCTGCCACTCGGGATCGATGAGCACCGGCCGGGGCGCCGCCTCCGCGACCTCGAAGAGCACGCGACGCCCATCGAGGCGAGCCTTGACCGGCCACGTCTCACCGTCGGCATCCCAGGCCGCGGGCGCCGTCACCCTCAGACGCGGTCGGCCGGAGGCGTCGGCGATCTCGACGAGCCCGTCCCAGCCCGCGGGGACTCGGGCGCGCCACCCCAACGGAAGATCGAGCTCGTAGCCGGCCTGCTCGGTAGGGTCGTCCTGCGCGAGCAGGTCTTCGACACCGGAGGTGCGAGCGACGATGATCGATCGCACGGAGCCCGCGCGACCGCGCGACACGACGGCGTTGTCTTCGATGGCTACCTCGAGCTCGGATTCTCCCAACCGGCGCGCCTGGATGGAGCCCCCGGGCGCGTCGATTCGAAGCGCGCCGCCGGTGTGGCTCACCTCGACCGTCACCCTCGTCGGCGCCGAAACGTACCCCCCGCCCTCACCGGCGGTCGGAGCAGCGCGCACCGAACCGACCAAAAACCCACGCAGCGTCCGCATCGGCGGGGAGGCCTGCGCCTCTTCGAGCATGGTCATCGCTGCGGGCGCCTGGTCCACCGCAGCTTCGAGCGCTGGACCTGACGCGGCGTCGCACGACCCGAAGCCCGCAAGCGCGAAGAGGAGGAGGGCCGAGAGCCAACGACCGCACCTGTGCACCACGACCCCCCTCATCACTTCAGCCATCGTTCGCACCTAGCCCGGAAGTCGACCGAGGAACATGTCGGAGAACGGCACCAGACGGCAGCGACGCGGAACGTGCAGCTGGATCTCGCTCGCGGCGTCGAGCATCCCGCTGGCGATCACGCGCACCACGTGGACGCCACGGAAGACCGGTGGCGTCAAATCGACGATGCATACGTCTCCCTCTGGCATGATCGAGGCGACGCGCTCGACGATCGTGTCCACGTGGTCCCATGCCGACGCCCCCGGCTGCCCGAGCGGTTTCCGCTCGTCGGCACGCCGACGGCCGGCCCGGCGCTCGAACGCCTGTTTGCGGTAGGGGTACACGTCGAACCGATTCGCGGACGACGTCTTGAGGCCGGCGGTTCCCACCGACGTGTCGAAGAACAGCGATTGCGCCGCCTCGGTGATGGCCCGGCGCGTCGCGACCGCGGGATCGAGGTGCGCGCCGTAGCCGACTTGGTGATGGTGGATGTACTCGTCGTCGCAGACGATCTGGAGCTCGACCACGGGCACCCCGAACGCCGACGTGATGTCGCGCAGCTGCGGCGTGTACCCGGCAGCGGCCATTCGCTCGAGCAACGTTCTCGATTGCTCGTCGGCGATCGATTCGTGATCGATGACCGGACATTCGAGACCGTTGCGGAGGGCGGTGTGGTGCGCGTCCCGTTCGATGATTTCGAGCAACCCCTGGAGGGTCGCATCGCCGAGGGTGCACCCCGCCGAGAGCCCGGACGAGCCCGGTGACGGAAGCTGCAAGCCGTGGCCCAGGAACAAGGCGCCCGACAGGTAGACGAGCGCGGCCGGTACCAAGATCGGACGATCTCGCCGAAGGCAGTGACCCCAAACCCAGTCGATCGTCTCGTCATCGGAATACGCGCGCGTCTGCTCGAGTGGCATCCCGTCAAGCAAACCGGATGCCAGGAACGGCATGTCGATCGCGCGCTCCCTGACGTCGGCGTAGCTCGCGCGCAGAATGTCGCGGTCGCCGGTCCAACCGGCGAGGTTACGCTCGAACCACTCGAACATCGCCGAGCACCGGGCCTGCTGCTCGGTCGTGCCCTTGCCGAAGCACGTCTCCACGAGAGAAGGGAAAAGGACGGGGGCATCCGGGGAGAACGATGGCGCAGCGACGACGTGGAAGTACGGGCACCCTATCGCGAGCAGCCGCTCCGGAGCAGCCGCGGGCAAAGGCCTGCAATCGAGCTCCACGCCGAGCATTTTGGCAGCGGCCTCGGCACGGCCGACGGCGTCGAGGGCCGTGATCGAGCGCGTCCCGCCCGTCGAGTCGACGACCTGGCTCACCTCGCGAGCGAGCCGCGTATCCGATGTGGTCGCCGACGCATCGTCGAGCCGACCGCGATGATGGCCGCGACAGAGCGGGCACGAGGTCACGGCCATGACGACCTCGGTGCGCTCGCCCGACGGCCCGACGCGAAGAGCGCTACCCAGGCGCTTCGGGTAGCCGCTGCCACGAACGCGCTCGAGCTCGGCGCGAACCTCGGCGGCCGCCCGCACCGCCAACCACCGACCGCGCGCATCGACCGCACCGAAATGGAGCAGAGGCACGACATCGGCGGCCCCGGAGTCGAACTTCGGGCGCAGAGTCGTAGAAAGGCGGCTGCAGGAGAAGCATGGCGTCCTGCCCGGCACGTTGAGAGGACCAACGACGGCGTCGGGCCCCTCGATCACCGCGAAAAGTGTTGGAACGCCGAGACGCAGGCAAGCCTCGTTCGCCTCCATGATCAGACGCCCGTGCACGTCTTCGAGCGCACAAACGACGACGTCGACTTCGGAGACGCCATCCATGGTTGCGTACCCGGCGGCGTCGAACGCGGGCTCGAGGCGGAGCTCGACCAGCACCGCCCGGGCGAGCTCGCCCGAGCCGATCACCGCGACGCGCGTCGGCCTGGGTCGGTCGACGGTGGCGTCGACCACGACCCGCAACACGCTGTCGAGCAGCAGCTCGACAAGCGCGACGACGTCGTCGCCAGCGAACTGCTTCTCGAGCGAAGAGACGATCGCTCCGACTGTCCGCGCGCCATCGATCTGGGCGAGGACAGCGGAGACGCCCTCGGGGTCGACCTCCTCGAGGCAGAGAAACTGCCCGTCGCCCCCGAGGCCCATGAAGCCGTCGCCCGCGCGGTGGAGCTGCGCGCCAGGTTGCCACGCGAGGACGTCGCCCGTTCGGAGTGGCCCGTGGCGCATCGTCACTGTGGCTCAGCCGCCGGAACCGCCCGTGCCACCCGCGCCCCCGTTTCCGCCGTCACCACCGCCGCCGCCACCACCGCCCTGGGGCGGCCAGAGATCACAGGCTGCGAGGCCGAAGCAATCCGGGCAATAGCAGCCCTCACTCCACGGATCACAGATGCCGTCGAGCGTGTTTTCGTCGCTGCAAGTGGGGAGCGTGCAGAAGGAGTCGGTTGCACAATCGACACAGAGGCAGTCGTCGGTGTCGATGTCGCACAAGCCGTCGTCGACGCACCCGATGCAGACACAGTCATCATCCTCACCGAGGCAACCGGTGTCCGGGGGCCCCATGAGGGTCGGCCCAGTCAGCTCGAGGCACTGCGATGCCCCACCGGTACCCGAGGAGGAGCTGCTCGCGGTCGAGCTCACCGAGGAGCTGACCTGCGTCGAGCTGGAGGTCGCGGACGAAGCAGACGTGGAGCTCGAATCGCCGCCCCCGGAACCCGCGCCATCTCCACAGGCCGCTCCGATCGCGACCGCCGACAGGAAGAAGCCCGACCAAGTTCGTTTCCGCATGCCGCCTCCATAAGCAACGATGGGACCAGACGTCGCAGCTTCAACGAGACCATGGCGCTCAGGTAGGCTGCAAGCCGAATGCGGGGCACGCGAGACGACAGGCACCAAGCGGCGGGCTTCTTCGTCCTCCGCGTACCCGCGCTTCCCTTCGATACCCTCGAGGCGTGGGCGGAGGGCGTCGTTGCTCGCCGCGCCGAGCGCGATGGGCTCGAGGGTGCGGTCGCTCGCGACCGCACCCTCCTCGCGGAGCGGCTGGGGGAGATCGCGGGGCGCCCGGACTTCCGCGAAGCCCTCTACTGCGCTTCGCCGACGCTCGAAGCTGCCACGGCGAGCTGGCTCGAGCAGGGCGCGCGCAGCGACGCCGAGGTCGTCCGCAACCTGGCGCGTTATCTCACGAGGATGGCCGCGCGGCCGACGCCGTTCGGGTTGTTCTCCAGCCACGGCTGCGGCGAGCTCGGCGCCGCCAGCGCTCTCGAGCTCGACGCCGAGCGGCCTCGCCGGTTGACGCGGCTCGACCGCGCCTACGTTTCTGCGCTCGTCCGCAACCTCGAAGCAGACCCCGCGGTCCGCAGCGCGCTCCGATTCGGGCCCAGCTCCACCCTGCATCGTACCGGACCGCAGATTGGCTGGTGCACTCCGGTGGAAGTCGGCGGCGAGGTCGTCTTCGAGCTGCACACGCTCGAGGCCACGCCCGAGGTCGATGCCGCGCTGGGCGCATCGCGAACCGGAGCGCTCCCACGAGCGATTGCGCAGGCAGTGACGCAGGCGGTGCCCGGCTGTCGACTGGACGAGGCCGCAGGCATGGTGGACGAGCTGATCGCGCTCGGGTTTCTCGTCTCGGAGCTCGAGCCGCCTGTCACCGGGCCACGAGCGACGGAGCACGTGATCGAAACACTTCGCGACGCCGAGGTGGCGCATGCGACGTGCGCGACGCTGGAGAAGGTGCTGGCCGAGACCGCGAAATTCGACGCCGACGGACGGGCCGACCGTGATGCCTACGAGCGTTTGGCCTCGGAGCTCGAGTCGCTCGGCGCTCCGGTGGATCGAGCAAAGCTCTGGCACATCGACCTGGCGCGGGATCTCGGCGCGCTGACACTCGGTTCCGACGTGACGCGAGCGATCGCAGAGGCCGCGACGCTCCAGCATCGACTGGGCGTTCGCGCGCCACCGTCCGAGCTCATCGCCTTTCGCAGCGCGTTCCGCGACCGCTACGGCGACGGCGAGGTCCGTCTGACCGACGTCCTCGACAGCGAGATGGGTCTCGGGTTCGGTCCGAGCGGCGGACTTCCTACCAGTCTGACGCGAAATCTCGCCCCCCGACGACGCGGAGCGCCCGAGTCGGAGGTCGCTCCCGCCCGCTTGGAACGGCTCACCCGTGCCGCGTTCCGGTATCGCGATCCTGGAGGGCGATCGTGGGAGCTCGACGACGAGGACGTCAGCGCCCTTTGCTCGAAAGAAGAGCCTCTTCCGGAGGTGTTTTGTGTGCTGGCGCAGATCGCCGCCGCGTCCGAGGAGGCACTCGCCCGAGGCGACTTTCGCGTGTATCCCCAGCCCGCGTGGTACGGCGGAGCGAGCCTGTTCGGCCGGTTCTGCCACGCCGATCCGCGACTTCGAGAACACGTCGCCAGGCTCCTCGCCGAAGAAGAAGCCTTCGAGCCGGGCGCGATCTTCGCCGAAATCGTTCACCTACCGAACGGCCGTGTCGGGAACATCGCGGCGCGGCCCATCATGCGGAGTTGGGAGATTCCCTACCTCGGGCGAGGCGGCGCGCCTCCTGGGCAACAGATCACGGTCGACGACCTCTGGGTGTCGCTCTGGGGCGAGCGGCTCCGGCTGCGCTCGGAGAAGCTCGATCGGTTCGTGGTGCCGCGGATGACCAACGCACACAACGCCGAGGCCAACCTCCCCGTTTACCGGTTCTTGACGGCGCTCCAAGCGCAGGACACCCCGCTTCTCGCGCAGTTCGGCTGGGGTCCGCTTCGGCACGCGCCGCGCCTGCCGCGGGTCACGCGCGGCAGAGCGGTGCTCTCGCTCGCGCGCTGGCGCCTCGATTCCCGCGACATCGCGGCGCTGACGGGCTCGGCCGCCGCCCGGTTTCGCGCCGTTCGAGAGCTGCGCGAGCGTGTCGGCCTGCCGCGCTGGGTGACGATGCGTGAGGGGAGTGACCTCGTCATGCCGCTCGATCTCGACAACGTCCTCTGCGTCGACGCGTTCGTCGAGAAGGCGAAGAGCATGGGCGGCGTGACGCTGACCGAGCTGTTTCCCGCGCCTGACGAGCTGGCCGTGCGCGGGCCCGGAGGGCGCTACGCGAGCGAGGTGCTCGTCCCGTTCATCTCTCGCCGCCCTCCGAAACCGGCGCCTGCTCCCCCACCGCGGCCCTCGATTCGTCGCTCCTTCGGCCCCGGCTCGGAGTGGCTCTTCATCAAGCTCTACGCGGGGCCAATCACGGCCGAAGACGTGCTCACGGACGTGGTGGCTCCGCTGGTGCGAGCGGCGTTGTCCGAAGGGGATGCCGATCGATGGTTCTTCCTACGTTACGCCGACCCTCGACCGCACCTCCGGTTGCGCCTTCATGGCGATCCGGCGCGCCTCCTCACGCGCTGCCTGCCCCGCCTGCACGACGCCACCGACGCCTGGATCACGACCGGCAAGCTCGAGAGCGTCGTCATCGGCACGTACGAACGGGAGATCGAGCGGTACGGCGGTGACACCGTGATCGAATCGGCCGAGGCGCTGTTTGAAGCCGACAGCGAGGCGGTGCTGAGGATCGTCGGGCTTTACCGGGACGGGGAGGCGCGCTGGAGGCTCGCCCTCTTCGGGATCCACCACCTCCTCGATGCGCTCGGCCTCACCGAGGCGGAGCGTCTGGTAGCGCTGCGCTCGCTCTTGCGCGGGCAGTACGAGGCGCTGGGCTTCGACGGGTCGACAGAGCACCAGGTCGCGAAGAACTTCCGCGAGACGCGAGCCGAGCTCGAGCGCCTGCTCGACTCGTCCACGACCGATTTCGGCGAGTTGACCGAGGGAATCGCGGCGCTTCGAACGCGGGCCGACGCCGTCACCCACACCGCAAGGCTGCTCGAACGTGCCCACACGCGCATCGAGGATCGGCTGCGGGTCGCGGGCAGCCTGATCCACATGCACGCGAACCGGATGCTGACCGACGACGCGGGCATCCAGGAGGCCGTGCTCTGCGACTACCTCGTTCGAGTCTATGAATCCCGGCTCGCTCGCCGGAAAAAGGCGGCCCCGCTCCCCGGCAGGTGAAGGTCACTCGTGGTCGAAGCTGATCGGGAAGGGAATCGTCACCTCGGACGAGCCCTCGGCGCGAGGAAACTCGAGCCGGTGCACGAAGCTCTCGATCAGGCCCGTGAGCGCTGACGGATCGCTGGCGTCCGGCGCGACACGCCGGACGGTGTCGAGGAGGCGCTCGACCTTCTCCCCCCGGCCGCTCGCCGCAACGGTCAGTCGGATCGAGAAGAGACCGTCGACATCGGCGAAGTCCGCGATCTGCTCGTTCAGGAGCGGGAACGACCTCTCCAACGTCTCGTCGACCTGTTCGAGGCTCAGAGCACCCTCGACGAAGTGCCCGCCGTCGCGGAGATGGCCGTGGATGGCGACGCGCGCCTCGCGCGCGTCGGTGCTCCGGTTCTGGACGGGGCGAACCGCGTGCATGACACGATCGTCGAAGACGAGCAGCTGATTGAAGATCGGCGGAATGTCGGTGGCGATGCCGCCTTTCACGTGGAGCGAGCCGCCCGATAGCCAGTAGTCGTCGTTCACGATCAACGTCTCGCCCCCGGCCAGGCTCTTTCCCCAGCTCGTCGTCAGGGAGTACACGAAGCCCCACGAGCCGTTGTTCACGTCGTTGTGAAGCTCGAGCCGCATCCCCGGAATGTAGAAGCTGAGATACGGCTCGCTCAGAACGTTCAGGCCAAGCTTGCGGCGGCCGTACGAGAGCAGTCTGTCGGCGAACCGGGCGTACAGGTCGGGAGGAAAGAACTCATCGGCTGGCGTCAGCATCACCGTCGTGAACCCCGGGATGTTGTGGTAGCGCCAGATGTACGGCGACCGCCCCTCCTCGGCCGGCTTCGAGAAGAACTCGTCGTAAACCGACCGCAGCTGTTCTGCCTCCGTGAAGAAGTCCCTTTCGACGAAGAGGCGATCGAGCGGCATGGGCATGACTCTACCGCCCCGAGCAACTGCCGCTCCAGCCACGCCTGCGTGCCGTCCGCTCGCGAAGCAACCGGCTGCGCGCAACCAGATGCTCGATTCGCAGAGCGGTGAGCGAGCACGCAATCCCTTGCGCACGTTCATCGAGCAACCGATTGCGCGGCATCTCGGTGACGACCGGGCCGACGCGGGCTAGCTTCGACACGGATCTTGCTCGCCGCGACCACGGCTCCGCGTATGAACATCATCGGTCTGTCCGCCGGGTACCACGAGAGCGCGTGCTGCCTCCTCCGCGACGGCCGGCTCGTCGCGGCGGCGCCCGAGGAGCGGTTCTCTCGGCTGAAGCACGACGCATCGATCCCGGAGGCCGCGTTTCGGTACTGCCTGCGCGAGGGCGGCATCGACATCCGGCACGTCGACGTCGTCGCCTATTACGAGATGCCGGTCCCGAAGCTCGCGCGACAGCTCTGGGCGGGACACCCCGCGTCGATCGCCGACGGTCTGCCGTGGCTCGATCACCGGCGCATGGAGCGCGAGATCCGCGAGCGCCTCGGTTACGAGGGGCCGATCGAGACGTTCGAGCACCACGCGTCGCACGCCGCCGGGGCCTACTACTTCTCTGGATTTGCCGATGCGGCGATCCTCACGATGGACGGCGTCGGCGAGTGGGCGACCACCACCTACGCGGCCGGCCGGGGGAGAGAGCTCGAGATCGTCGAAGAGGTCCAGTTTCCCCACTCGGTCGGGCTCTTCTACAGCGCCATCACCGCGTACCTGGGCTTTCGCGTGAACAGCGGCGAGTACAAGGTCATGGGCCTGGCCCCTTACGGCAAACCGCGCTTCGCCGACGAGCTGCGGAAGGTGATCGCTCCGCGCGGCGGCGGCGCGTTCGCGCTCGACATGAAGTACTTCGACTTCGTGACCGGCACCCGGATGTTCTCTCCTCCGTTGGAGGGCCTCCTGGGCTTCGCGCCGCGCGACCCGAGCGACGACTCGTTCCGCGAAGAGGACCACGATCTGGCGAGGAGCGCGCAAGTGGTGCTCGAGGACCTGCTCCTCGAGAAGGTCCGCTACCTCCGCACGCTGGTGCCCTCCGACAACCTGTGCCTCGCCGGGGGCGTCGCGCTCAACAGTGTCGCCAACGGTCGCATCGTGAAAGAGAGCGGCTTCTCGGACGTCTTCATCCCGAGCTCACCGGGCGACGCCGGCAGCTGCCTGGGCGCCGCCGCCATGGCGCACGTGCGCGCGACCGGGCAGCATGTTCGCGAGCGTCTGCGCTCCGATCACTGGGGGCCTCGGTACGACACCGACGACATCGATCGGCTCCTGCGCACGCTTCCGTTCTCGTACGGCGACTACCGCGGGCGCGAGAGCGAGCTCCTCGACGCCGTCGTCGATCGGCTGCTGCGCGGACGGGTCGTCGGCTGGTTTCACGGCCGGATGGAATTTGGCCCGCGCGCGCTCGGCGGG
>CALKVR010000796.1 GCA_938004815.1 uncultured Polyangiaceae bacterium
ATCCTCTCGCGCGCGGCGTCGACGTCCGACTCGGCGAGGGCGGCGTTCGCCCGCGGCGCGACCGCGATCATGTTGGCCCCCGCTGCGTCGACGAAGATCTGCGCGACCCCCGTGCCCTCGCCGGGGTCGACGCTCACGCCGCCCACGTCGACGCCGGCTCCGCGGAGGCTGTCGAGGACGAGCTCGCCGTAGGTGTCGCTACCGACGCGGCCCACCATCGCTACCTTCGCCCCGGCGCGCGAGGCCGCGATCGCTTGGTTGCAGCCCTTGCCGCCCACGAACGTGTCGAGCCCGGAGGCCGGCACCGTCTCGCCGGGGCTGGGCAGGCGGGCCACCCGCATGACGAGATCGCAGTTCAGGCTCCCGACCACCACGACGTCGCGCATGCTCACCCCTCCGGAAACGCCCGATGGAAAGCGTCGGGATACAGGTCTCGAACGGTGGCCGCGGCCGCGAGCGCCGAGCCGTTGCCCCAGGTGTAGATCGTGAACGTCCCGATCTCGTCGCTGCCGCCGTGGCCCTGGTTCTCCATCATGAAGCCGCGGCTCTCAGGGCCGAACATCGGAAACCGCGCCTCGTAAGCGGCCGCGAGGCGCGCGTTCTCGGGACAGTACATCATCGTGAACGCCGCGCGCAGCGCGGCGACGCCGCGCTCGAAGAGCTCGACGTCTCCCGTCTTTGCATGAGCCTCGAAGAAGAGCGGGGCAAAGAGGCTCTGGCGCGCGTCGTTCCACTCGCAGTCGGCGTTCATCACGCCGAACCCACCGAACGCAGGCGCGGTGAGAAAGGGCGGATCGTGCACGGCCTGGTAGAGCGACAGCTCGGCGAGGCAGCGCCTCGCGAGCGCGAGGTGAGCGCCGCGACCGAGCGCCGTGTGCGCGCGGAGGAGCGCGTCGGCGCACCACGCAATCGACAGAGTATTCTGCTTGAAGACGCCGTTGCGAGCGACGCGCCGGCCGACGCGCTCCTGGCCCCAAGGCGCGCACGACCAATACGTCTCGAAGTCCTCCCACCTCGCCACGCGGGCCACGCGCTCGACGAACGCGACGCCGCGCCGGGCTGGGTCCAAGAAGCGATCACCACCGGGGAGCGCGGCCAGCTCGAAGAGGAGCGAGACGATGACAGCGCCCTCGGCGCTCTCGTCGAGCTCGGGCGCGACGCGGCCGTCCGGCTCGACCCAACCCGGGAAGCCTCCGCTCGGCCGCTGGAGCGCGACGGCGCGTGCGGCGAAGCGCTGCGCGCGCTCGAGGGCGCGACGATCGCCGGTGAGCGCGGACCACTCGACGAGCATGCGCGCGGTGAACGCCGCGTCGACCAGGTGACACGCGTCGGCCGAGACCGAGCCCGGGCGGCGGTCCGAGCTCGTCCAGACCCTGTCTTGCCACCCGAGCGCGCTCGAGCGCAGCACCGAGGGAAAGAAGCCGTCGCGATCCGGCGCCAGGAGCGCGACGTTCGTCATCTCGCGCGCGCGGCGCTCGAGATCGGCGCTGGCGGTGTGGCGCGCGTGGCGCAAAAGCCCGTTCGCGCAGCGCTGCGTCGAGAACCAAGCTTGGTTCCAGACGCTGCGCGGCTCGCGCCACGTTCGCTCGGCCGCCGGGACCGAAGGGTGCCGGCCGACGTCCACGATGAACACCGGCGCCCCGACGCCCTCCTGACCCTCGCTCGCCGCCCGGATCTCTTGCCAGACCTCGCGCCCCCAGCCCGCGTCGGAGAACGCCCACCGGGTGACGTGATCGAGGTACCGCGAGACGGGGCCGGAGAGGACGCTCGGCGCGGCGATGCGCTGCGAGCCCCAGCGCCGCCACATCCACGACGCGACGAAGCGATAGGGGTCGGCGACGTCGGCGCGCCGCCTGCTCTGGAGCACGTGGACACGGAGCGCCAGCGCCTGACCGCGGCACACCACCGTAGCGCGACGAAAGAACGTATGCCCCTCGACGGCGTAGGCGCCGACGCCGATCGTGAGTCGCCGCTTGGGGTGCTCGTAGTCGAGCCAGGCGCGCGCCCCGTCGAGCGCGTCCACGTCGCCGACATCGACGACGAAGGCGAGCACACGCTTCGCGTCGGCGAAGAGGACGGCCGGCGAGCGAAACACGAAGTCGCCGGCAACCTGCCCGGCCTCGGGTGTCAGGTGAGGAACGTAGAGGTGGCGGAGCGCGCCCATGTCGTGGTCGATCACGAGCGAAGCCCCCTCGCTCTCACCCGAGCGCGGGAGCGTCGCCGAGAGGGTGATCACCCCGCGCGCGTGCGCGGCCGAGCCGCCACGGGTCCGAACGCGAAACGGCGCGCTCAACGCCGCACCCGCCCGGTGATCCAGAGCGCCGCACCGGCGACGAGCACGAGAGCGCCCCAGGCCGACTCGAACGGCTTGTCGACGAGCGCGCCGCCCGCGATCGCCACCGAGAGGCCCAAGAAGACGATGGAGGCGACGAACGGCGCGCGGAGGACACCCGGCGCGGCGGGCCCGCGGCGAACGCGCAGGTGGACGACGGCGACCGCGGCCTGGAACGCGGCGTCGGCGAACGCGATCGCGGTGAGCAGAACGTCGACGCGCGACGCGCCGACCACGACCGCCACGCACGCCAGCGCCCCCTGCGTCGCCACCGCCAAAGTGGGGCGCCCGGTGCGCGGATCGAGCCGAGCGGCGCGCGCAAAGAACAACTTGTCCTTGGCCATCGCGTAGACCACGAACGGAAAGCCCAGGCACACCGTGTTGAGAATGCCGGCGGCCGAGACGACGATGACCGCAGCGAGCACGCTTCCCGCCACGGGGCCGAGCGCGATCGCCGTGACCTCGGCCGCGGGGCTCGCGCTCGCCGCCAACCCGTCGTGACCGAGGAGCCCGAGGAACGCGACGTTCACGAGGAGGTAGCCCGCGAGGACCACGAAGATCCCTCCGGCGATGCCGCGCGGCACCGCGCGCTCCGGATCCTTGACCGACCCGGCGATGTACGTGCCGTGGTAGGCGCCGCCGAACGAAAAGAGCGCCGGGATCAGTCCGGCGCGCAGCCAAGACGGCGCGCCCCCCTCCGGCATCACGCTGCGCGGCGCCGAGAGCCGCGCCGTGTCGCCGAACACGAGGCCGAGCCCGATCAGGAGCGCGAGCGCGGTGAGCTTGAGCGCCGCCATCACCACCTGGATGCGGCCCCCCGTGCGGAGACCCAGCAGGTTGGCGACCGTGAACGCCGCGATGGCGAGCACGCTGGCAGCCGTCGACGCGACCGGCCCCATCGGACCGAACAAGAACGCGAGGTGCTCGACGAGGACGACCGAGATGATCGCCATCGCCCCCGGCTGCACGACGAGGAGCTGGAGCCACCCGTAGAGGAACGCGAGCGGCGGCCCGGCGCGCGGCCCGAAGCCGTCGCGCAAGAAGACGTAGATCCCTCCCGCTTGCGGGTAGCGCCCGCCGAGCTCGGCGTAGACGAGCGCGCCGGCGAGCGACGCGACGCCGGCGAGCGCCCACACCCCGAGCACCCAGGGCGGCGACGGCAGAGCGCGCGCGATGACGGCGGGCGTGAAGAAGATGCCCACGCCGATGATCGCGCCGATGACGACCGACGCCACGTGCAGCGCTCCGAGCGGTCGTTCCTCGGCCATGGGGGCGACGCTCACGGTACCAGGATGTCGGGTCGGGCGCGGGGTGTGCTCGGGGCTGTCCTTCACTACACTCGTCCATCGATGGCCTGGGATACGCCGCTGAACCTGCTGCGCGAGGAGATCATCCAGCGCCGCGATGAGGGCGTGGTCATCCCGGCGGACCTCCTCGAGCGCATCGAGGCCCTCGACGACGGGCAGCACGCCTACGACGAGGGTGCAGTCGGCCCGCTCTACGAGGCGCTCATGGCGCTGCCCGAAGACGAGGCGCTCGCAGCGCGAGAGCCGAACGACCTCGACGCGATCCGCGCGCTTCGACCCGACGGTCCGCGTGAGCTCGGCTGGCAACCGACAGACGCCGAGGCCCTCGATCGGTTCCACGGCGCCTGGACGGGGCGCGCGGTCGGCTGCGCGCTGGGCAAGCCGGTCGAGGGGATGGGGATGAGCCGCGAGGCCGGCCGCGTCGTCGGTCGCCACCGCATCAAGCGCTACCTCGAAGCGCGGGGCGACTGGCCCCTCCGCGACTACTTCAGCGGGCGCGACGCGGGCGACGGCGCGTCGCTCTGGTGCCCCCGGTCGCAGCGCGAGCACATCGCGTACATGGAGCCGGACGACGACATCCACTACACGCTCATCGCCCTCGCCGTCCTCGAGGAGCACGGGCCCGGCTTCGGTTGGCAAGACGTCGCGCGGATGTGGCTCGCGCGTATCCCGATCTTCGCGATCTGCACGGCCGAGGCGCAGGCGATCGAGAACGTGATGACCAAGAGCACCCGGCCCGGCTATTGGTCGTGCGCCGTCGGGCCCGCGTACACGCGGCGCCACCGCAACCCGTACCGCGAGTGGATCGGCGCGCAGATCAGGTCCGACGGGTGGGGCTGGGCGTGCGCCGGCAAGCCCGAGCTCGCGGCCGAGCTCGCCTACCGTGACGCCTCTTGGACGCACGAGCGCAACGGCATCTACGGCGAGATGATGTTCGCCGCGATGCAGGCGGCCGCGTTCGTCGAGACCGATCCCGAGCGGCTCGTCTCGATCGGGCTCAGCGAGATCCCGCGCGACTGCCGGCTTGCGCGCGCGGTCGCCGAGTGTCTGGAGTGGACGCGGGCGCTCGGCGATTTCGAGGCGTGCATGGACCGCCTCGAGGAGCGCTTCGCCGGGATGAGCGCGGTCCACACGATCAACAACGCCCTCGTCTGCGTGCTCTCGCTCGTCTACGGGCGGCGCGACGCGACGGACGCGATCACGACCGCGGTCATGGGCGGTCACGACACCGACTGCAACGGGGCGACGGTCGGCTCGATCACGGGGGCGTCGGCCGGGCGCGCCCGGCTGACCGGCCCCCTCGTCGATCGC
Source organism: uncultured Polyangiaceae bacterium (assembly GCA_938004815.1). Lineage (GTDB taxonomy): Bacteria > Myxococcota_A > Polyangia > Polyangiales > Polyangiaceae > Xiheicaenibacterium. The sequence continues at coordinate 4,951 of CALKVR010000796.1, forward strand.
CTCGCCGACACGATCCGCCCGAGCGTGATCGGCTTCGAGGCCTGCTCCATGCGACACCTGGCCGAGCGCACGCTCGCGCAGTTTCGACGGTTCGAGAGCGCCGCGTCGAGCGGATCGCCCGGCTGACCGCCTATCCCTCAGTTGCAGTCCGAGCAACCACCCCCCTCGGGCTCCCAATCGACCGTCTCGCCGATCACGAAGTCGAGCTCGCTCGCGTGCAACGGGAGCCCATCGGCCCCTATCGTCTCCACCCGCGCCCGGAGCTTCGTCCCCGCGGGCAGCGGCGCAGCCTCCACGTCGAATTCCCCACCAGGCATGCCGAGCTGGATTCCGGCGTGCTGGGGCCACGCGTCTCCGACGAGGTCGACGACCTGCTCGATCGCGAGGTCGGCCATCTCGGTTCCGTCCTCTGCGAACACGCGCGCGCGGATGTGGGCCTCGGCTCCGCAGTCGGCGCAACCCACGGCGAGCCACACGTGGTAGCCGCCCTGCGGCCCGGCGATGAGCGGGACGCTCGCTCCCGCCGAGACGCGTTCGAAGCACGTTTCACCAGTGCCGACCTCGAAGCTATCGGCGCCCGGCGGTGGGTCGCAGTCTTCGGGAGAAGGGGCGTCGTCGCAGCCGGTCACGGCGGCGAGGGTGAGCAGCAAACCCAGCAAGCTACGCATGCAGCACGCCAAGCAGCGCGCGTGCCACGGGCGCGAGGCGCGCCGTCGGCGGAAAAACGAGCCGGGAAACCGTGGCGGTGGGCCAGCTTGTGCCCGGTCAGGACCGCGACGGCGGCGGTGACGACGTGGGCGCGAGGAGAGCGGCCACCTGGGCGCGGAGCTCGAGCCACTCGATCGCGAGCGCCTCACGCTCGGGGCCCCTGGCCTGCTCGAGCCGATTGGCGAGGACCCGGCACGCGACCGCCAAGCGCCGCGCCTCACGCGCCGCCCGGACGTCGATGACGGCCAGCACCTTTTCACGCCGGAGGGCCCAGCGGTCGAGGCGTTCGCCGAGGTCGTCCAGGCGCGCGCCCGGCAGCTGGCCAGCGGGCCGACGACGACCTACCGGCTGGCGAAGCAGGCGCTGCGCAGCAGCCTGCAGAAC
>CALKVR010000797.1 GCA_938004815.1 uncultured Polyangiaceae bacterium
TGGCGGCCGGCTTCTTCTTGGCGGCCGGCTTCTTCTTGGCGGCCGGCTTCTTCTTCGGCGGCGGCCGCGGCTCGTCGCGCTCACCGCGCAGACGGCGAACGAGGGTGTCGACGAGCGCGTCCACCCCCGCCTTGGTCGCGGCACTGACGAGGTGCAGCTTGACCCCGAGCTTGGCGAACCGCTTCGCGAGATCGGCGTGGGCCGCTTGCACGTCGGGGAGGTCGGCCTTCGACAGGGCCACCACCTCGGGGCGCTCGGCGAGCGCGGGGCTGAAGGCGAGGAGCTCTTTGCGCAGCGCTCGGTAATCACCGAGCGGATCGCGGCCCTCGGCGTGATCGAGCGTCACGAGGTGCAGGAGCGCGCGCGTTCGCTCGACGTGCTTCAAGAACTCGATGCCGAGGCCCACGCCCTCGCTCGCCCCCGGGATGAGGCCCGGGATGTCGGCGATGACGAAGCTCGAGCCGCCGAGACGCGGGCCGCCGCCGACCGGCACGACGCCCAGCGACGGGACGAGGGTGGTGAAGGGGTAGTCGGCGATGCGAGGCCGCGCGGCGCTGACCGACGCGACCATCGTGCTCTTGCCCACGTTCGGGAACCCGAGCAGACCGACGTCTGCCATCACCTTGAGCTCGAGGCGGATGTTGCGCGCCTCGCCCGGCTCGCCCTTCTCTGCCCGTCGCGGCGCGCGGTCGAACGGCGTGGCGAAGTGGATGTTCCCGCGCCCGCCGCGACCGCCCTTGGCGATCACGAGGCGCTCGCCGTCGGTCGTCAGGTCTGCGACCAGCTCGCCCGTGTCCTCGTCGTAGATCTGGGTGCCGAGCGGTACGCGCACCTCTTTGTCCTCGCCCGCGCGCCCGTAGCAGTCGCTGCCCTGACCGTGCTCGCCGCGCTCGCCGCGGACGGTGTGCTGGTAGGCGACGTCTTGGAGCGAGGAGAGACCGCCGGCCGCGACGAAGACCACGTCACCGCCGCGGCCCCCGTCGCCGCCCGAGGGGCCGCCGAAAGGTTGGAAGCGCTCGCGACGAAACGCGACGACGCCGTTGCCGCCGTCGCCCGCGATCGCGCGCATCCGGCATTGATCCACGAAACGCATGCGGCCTTGGCTTTACCACACTCGACGCCGGGGCCGGACGGCACCATAGGTCCTCTCGTGCCGCCGCGCATTCTGGTCCTCGACGACAACCTCGATCTGGCGGACAACGTGCGCGAGGTCCTCGAGCACGCGGTGGATCTGGGGCCCCTCGAGGTGACGGTGGCCCACGACGCGCGCGCCGGGCTCGAGCTGATCAAGGCCCGGCCGTTCGACGTCGCGATCGTCGACGTGAAGCTCCCGGGCGCGTCCGGGCTCGACCTCATCGCTCCTCTCCGCGCGGCCGATCCACCGTGTGAGGTCATCCTCCTCACCGGCAACGCGACGGTCGAGAGCGCCATCAAGGCCCTACGCCTCGGCGCGGCGGGCTTCGTCCTCAAGTCGTTCCGCCCCGAGGAGCTCATCGCAACCGTCCGCCAGTCGCTCCAAACCGCCGAGCTGCGTCGCGAACGGCAGAAGTACGAGCGGCGCTACAAGGCGCTCGCCGACGCGGCCGACGTCTTCCTCGTCGGGCTCGACGAGGGGGTGCGCGTCGTCTTCTTCGATCCCAAGTTGGCCGAGATCCTCGGCGTCCGCGACGCCGAGGCGGTCGGCATGCCCTTCGTGGACAAATGGGTCGACGAGCGCGATCGGCGCGGCTTCGAGACGGCGCATGCACGGGCGCTTGCGGGCGAGCCGTCGACGCTCCTCGAGATCGGCATGGTCGACGCCGAGGGCGCCGTGCGCACGCTGCGGTGGCATCTCTGGGCGGTGCGCGAAGACGCGCCCAGCTTGCCTCACCACGTCTACGCCATCGGCGTCGACGTCACCGCGCGGCGCGCGCTCGAGCGCCGCGCCGCCAACGCCGAGGCGCTCAACGCCATGGCCCCGCTCGCGCTCGGGCTCGCCCACGAGATCCGTAACCCCCTCAACGCGGCGGTGCTCGAGCTGCACCTGCTCGGTCGGGCCATCGAGCGCATCGACGACGGCGCCGTGCGCGACCCCATGCGGCGCCGCGTCGACGTCGTCGTCAGCGAGGTCAAACGCCTCGAGCGGCTCCTGACCGAGTTCCTCGAGCTCGCCCGGCCGCGCGAGCAGAAGCGCGAAGCCGTCGACATCGGTCGCGTGGTGTTGGAGGTGCTCGATCTCGAGGCCGAGGCGATCTCGCGCTGCCGGGTTGCGCTCACGCGCGCGGTCGAGCCGGGCTGCGTCGTCCTCGGCGACGTCGAGAAGCTCAAGCAGGTGGTGCTGAACCTGGTCGTCAACGCGCTGGATGTCATGGCCGACGATGGCGGGACCCTGCGCGCGTCGGTGTGCCGCGACGGCGACGCGGTCCAGCTCGCCATCGCCGACAGCGGCAAGGGCATCGATCCACGCATCCGCTCCGAAATCTTCGACCCGTTCTTCACCACCAAGCCGGCGGGCACGGGCCTCGGTCTCGCGATCGTACGCAAGATCGTCGAGCAATACGGCGGTCGCGTGTCGATCGCGTCGTCATCGGGGGAGGGGACGGTCGTGACCGTCACCCTGCCCCTACAGGCGGCCTCTGCTGTCGTAGAGTCAGCCGACGAGACGTGAGGGCGGCTTGAGTGGGAGCCCGGGCTTGGAGCCCGGAGCCGACGGGATCGCCTTGGGGATGAGCTCACCCTCGAGCGCGCTGATCGCCGAGAACACCCGGTCCATCCCGAAGTCGAGCGCCGCCTCTTTCTGGAAGATTTGCGGCACCTTCATCAGCTTGAGGCACGTCATCTTGCCGAGGTCGATCTCGCGCTCGATGAACGCCTCGAACGAGCCGAAGCCCTTGGCTTGGAAGAGCTCGCGCTGCTGGATGTCGCCCAGGAGCTGGCCGATCTCGTAGAAGCCCTTCTCGAGCCGCTTGCGCAGCGTGCGGATCTTCTGCGTCTGCGCATGAAGCTCGGCG
>CALKVR010000798.1 GCA_938004815.1 uncultured Polyangiaceae bacterium
ACGGGGTGGCGAGCCTGTTGGTGCCCGAGTGGGGCGACTGGTGTGGGCTCGTGCTTCATGACAACGGCGCGCCGCAGCTCGCGGCCGCCAGGCACGTCGACGCCGGCTCCCTCGCCGCGGTGAAGTTCCTCGTCGAAGAGGGCCTCGACTGGTCCGCGCCGGTCGGGCTGCCCCTCGCCATCCGCTCGGGCGAGGCGCAGCTCCTTCACACGATCGACGACGACACCCGCCAGCGGCTGGCGCGCGACGCGATCGCGCTCGAGCACCTGCGCGCTCTCGGCTCGGTGTCGGCGGCGTGCGCGCCGCTCAAGGTGCAGGGCACCGTGCTCGGCGGGCTAGTCGTCGCGACGTCGGTCTCGGGCCGGCGCCTGGGGGGCTGGGACGTCGGCCTCGTCGAGGAGCTGGCGCGCCGCGTGGCGATGGCGGTCGACAACGCGCGCCTGTTCGAGCTGGCCCAACAGGAGCGCAAGCGGGTGGAGGCTGCCATCCGCGCCAAAGACGAGTTCTTGGCGATGGTCTCCCACGAGCTGCGCACACCGATGAACGCGATCCTCGGCTGGACGCGGATGCTCCGGACCGACGAGCTGAGCGAGGCCAAGACCCAGAAGGCCCTCGAGACGATCGAGCGAAACGCCGTCGTCCAGAGCCAGCTCGTCTCCGATCTGCTCGACGCGACCGCGGTGTTCACCGGCAAGCTGCGACTCCGCGTCGGCCCGACGGATCTCGTCGAGATCACCGAGGCCGCGCTCGACGTCGTGCGCCCGGCCGCCGCCGCCAAAGAGGTCGACCTGCTCGTGAGCTGCGACGCCCGCCCGATCGCGATGGCGGCCGATCCCGAGCGGCTCCAGCAAGTGATCTGGAACCTGGTCGCGAACGCAGTGAAGTTCTCGGAGCGCGGCGGGTCGGTCGAGATCTCGCTCCAGGCCGATCGTCAGCGCGCGCGCATCCACGTCCGCGACCACGGCAAGGGGATCAGCCCCGAGTTCTTACCTCAGGTCTTCGATCCGTTCAGCCAAGAGGACGCGCGAACCACCCGCGTGCACGGCGGGCTCGGCCTGGGCCTGTCTATCGTACGCCACCTCGTCGAGGCGCACGGCGGTCGCATCCACGCCGCGAGCCCGGGGACGGGCCTCGGGGCTCAGTTCACCGTCGAGCTCCCGCGCGGCGGCAAGCGGGCCGAGGCGCCTGCCCTTCGCAGCGAGTCACCCATCCCCCCGCCCCCTGCGTCGGTGCCGTCGCTCTCGCCTCCGTCGATCAGCGGGCTCTCGGTGCTCGTCGTGGACGACGACCGCGACGCGCGCGAGCTGATCGCGGAGCTCCTCCACACGCGCGGCGCGATCGTCACCGAGGCCGAAAACGCCGAAGACGCGCTGCGCGCGGTCGGCGACGTCCGGCCCGAGGTCATCGTCTCCGACATCGGGATGCCGGGCGTGGACGGCTACATGTTCTTGCGTCGACTGCGCGAGCTTCCGGCCGAGCGTGGTGGGCAAACGCCCGCGATCGCCCTCACCGCCTACTGCGCCGCGTCCGACCGATCTCGCGCGCTGCTCGCCGGCTTCCAGCGGCACCTGGCGAAGCCCGTCGACGCGACCGTCCTCGTCCGAGAGCTCGCGAGCCTCCGGCGGCGCGCCGCTGGGTGAGCTCGACGAGCTAAAAGGGAAACGTCCCGCCTTTGAAGTCGAGGAACGCGCCGGTGTCAGCCGGCGTGAGCGCGTCGACCCGCCCGAGCATCTTGGCGACCGACTCTGCGACCGGGGTCGGGGCGCGCGCCCCGCCCATGTCGGTCTGCACCCAGCCCGGGTTCATGACGACGCAGATGAAGCCGCGCGCGCGGAGGTCGACGCTCATCGACTTGTTCGCCATGTTGAGCGCGGCCTTGCTCATGCGATAGGCGTACGCGCCGCCGCTCGTGTTGTCGGCGATCGACCCCATCCCGCTCGTGATGTGGACGATCTTTCGGGTCGACGCGCGCTCCATCCGCGTGAGCAGGGCACGCGTCACGCGGATGGCGCCGAGGGCGTTCGTGTCGAACGTGTGCATCGCGTCGGCGAGATCGACCTCTTCGAGCGAGAGCATGCGACCCATGACACCGGCGTTGTTGATGATGACGTCGATGGGGACGTCGCCGATGGCATCGGCGAACGTGGCGACCGACGCGTCGCTCGTGACGTCGCAGCCGTGCACCCTCAACCGCGGACCAGCCTCCGCCTCGATGACGGCCAGCTCCTGGGCGGTGGCGGGGTCACGCACACCTGCCTCCACCGAGTCGCCGCGGCCGACGAGCTGCCGAACGATCTCGAGCCCGATGCCTCGGTTGGTCCCGGTCACGACGAAGTGCATCCCCGCGAGGCTACGCGCTCGTACCCCCCTTAAGGAAGCCGCCACAAGGCCGTTCTTGCACCGGACGACGAACGTGGCGGGCCCCTGCGTGCTCCCGCTCTCTATCGAGGAAAAGAAAGGTACGGGATCATGCATATCGGCGACCTCTAACAAGCGTGGACCTCTGGCGATGCTCAGCGCCTTGGCGCTCCTCTTGCCGGCCTGTGAGGCGCCCGAGTCGGAGGAGTCCGAGGGCGATCTCGGCGAGTCGGCCGACGAGCTCGGCTCCCCGCTCGCGTCTTGCTCCACCGCCGGGTCGAGCGGCTACAACGCCACGACCAAGGTCCTGACCCTCACCCTCGGCGGCGGCGTGACCACCGTCGTCGTGAGCGCAGGGGGCAACAAGATCCAGGTCAACGGCTGGCAGTGCGTCAGCACGACGAGCGTGCCCCTCACCACCACCAACGTCAGCAAGATCGTGGTGAACGGCACCGCCGCCAACGAGAAGGTCATCTGGGACAACCTCCCCGGGTCGTTCGGCACCACGGCGCGGTCGCTCGCCTGTACCCCGACACCATCTGGCGATAGACTTCGGCATCGGGTGACGTGTCGGCCCCTGCACGCAACCAGCACCCAGAGATGAGGCGTCGCTATGAGCCGTTTCGTGATCG
>CALKVR010000799.1 GCA_938004815.1 uncultured Polyangiaceae bacterium
GCGGCCGCGGCGAGCGGCAGCGCGCGGACGGGCGCGGGGAGATCGACCGAGCGCGTCCCCGCCTCGACGAGGTCGTTCTCCTGAAACAGAGGCCGACCGAGCACGCACTCCGCGATCACCGCGCCCCACGCGTACACGTCGTCCTCCGGGGCCGCGGCGCGACCGAGCGCGGCCGACGGCGACGCGTAGCCCGGCTTGCCGGACGGCCCCGCCCGCGACTCGCCGACCTTGCGCGCGAGCCCGAAGTCGACGAGCGAGATCTCGCCGCTGTCGTCGACGATGATGTTGCTCGGTGCGACGTCGCCGTGGACCCAACCCGCCGCGTGCAGCTCGGCGAGCGTTCGCGCGAGATCGCGACCGAGGAGCATCGCCGCGCCCGCCGAGAGCGGCGCTCCCGCGAGGAGCTGGTCGAGCGGCACGCCCCGGACGTGCTCGACCGCCACGTACGGCAGCCCGGCGATCGTCCCCGAAGAATCGAGCGCGGCGACGCCGGGCCAGGCGCGCGCGCCCAGGACCTCGGCCTCACGACGGAGCGCTTCGGCCACGGCGCCGCTCGGCCGCTCGCCGAGGGCGGGCCGCTTGACGACCAAGACGCGCCCCGCCCGGTCGCCGAGCCGAACGGCGAGGAACACTTCGCTCATCGAGCGGCCCGGTTGCCGGCCGACCAGCAAGAGCTCGCCGAACACTTCCGGCGTCATGAGGGAGACATCCGCCGCGCGCCCGCGAGCGTCAACCCCCGCGAGGTGTCGCGAGCGCCCAGCCGCCGTTGCTCTCTTCGATCGCGCGCGCGGCCGCGAGCGCGACGTGATCGCGCCCGACGTTCGCGATTACCTGCACGCTCGCCGGCAGGCCTGCGGCGTCGAAGCCCATCGGCACCACCGTGATGGGGACGCGGAGCGGGTTGAAGATCGCGGTGTGCCCGACGTCGAGCGGGCGCAAGATCGCGGCGCCGTGGCGCGGAGCCGTGGTGGTGTACGGCGGATAGAGCAGCACGCCGCGATCGCCGAGCAAGCGGTCGAGCTCGAGGGCGAGGGCGCGGCCCTCGGCGACGAAGCGATCGCGGTGCTTGGCGAAGCGATCGGCCACCCGCCCGAGCAGGCAGACCGCGAGCGCCGGGAACGTGTGCGGCGACGAGCCGGTCGCCCAGCGCGCGAGCTCGCGCAGAGGGTCGATCTCGCCCCGACCGGACGAGTCGGCGAGGATCTTGTCGTAGCCCTCGCCGTTCGCGACCTCGTGCAGCATGGCGCCCCAGATTTCGAGCCCACGCCCCAGAGACGGCAGCCTCGCCTCGCGCACCTCGGCGCCGCGATCGGCGAGCGCGCGGGCGGCGGTGCGCACGCTCTTCTTCATGACGTCGGCGACGCGCATGCGCCCGCTGTCTTCGACCGCGTAGACGACGAGGCCTCGAAGGTCGACGGCGTCGAGGTCGCCCAGCGGCATCTCACGCGCCGCCGGGTCGCCTGCGTCGGGGCCCGCCAGCGCGCGGAGGATCGGCATCACGTCGTCGACCCGGCGCAGCAGGGGGCCGTGGCACAAGAACACGCTCGCGTCGGGGGGCGGCACCGGGAACTGCCCCGTGTTCGGCAGGAGCCCCCCCGTCGGCTTGTGACCGACGGTGCCGCAGAACGCGGCGGGGATTCGCACCGAGCCGCCGATATCGGAGCAGATCCCGAAGGGGACGCCGCCCGCCGCCACGATCGCGCCCTCGCCCCCGCTGGAGCCGCCCGGTGTTCGTTTGAGATCCCACGGGTTGTTGGTCCGCCCGTACACCTTGTTGTCGGTCTCGAGGTAGAGGCCGCCCTCGGGGACGTTGGTGGTGCCGACGACGACGGCACCGGCAGCGCGAATGCGACGGACGATGACGGCGTCGTCGCTCGCCACCGCGTTCTTGCGCGCCACGAGGCCGCCCGTCTGAGGGAGCCCCTTCACGGCGAGGAAGTCTTTGATGGTGCAAGGCACCCCGTGGAGCGCGGGCAGGTCGCCGCCGCGCCGCACCGCGTCGTCGGCCGCGCGCGCCTCCGCTCGCGCGGCGTCGAAGCGGGTCGCCACGACCGCGTTCAGGGCGGGGTTGACGCGCTCGATGCGGCGGATGCACGCGTCGACCAGCTCGAGCGACGAAACGTCACCGCGCCGCACCATGCTCGCTAGCTCACGGACCGAGCGCCGGTGGAGCTCGTCGTCGCCGGGGGTCGTGGAGCGAGCCGAGGGCGAGGTGCCTTGGAGCATGATGGTCTGGTATGGCACGATGGCCGTCGGCCGCACAGATGCGAACGCTTCGACCATGAGCGACGGGCGAAAGGTCCCCCAGGGGCGGCTCGCGCGGCTCTCCCAGTTCGCGACGCTGGGCGCACGCGCCGGCGTCACCCTGATCGCCAAGCGCGGCAGCTCGGCGCTCGCCGCCGAGACCGCGAACGTCCTCGGCAACATGCGCGGCCTCGCGGCCAAGGTCGGTCAGATCGCGAGCTACGTCGACGGCCTCGTGCCGGAGGCGAACCGCGAGGTCTTCGAGGGCGCGCTCGCCACGCTCCGCGAGCGCGCTCTCTCGTCACCGTTCGAAGACGTGCGCGGCGTGATCGAAGAGGAGCTCGGCGGGCCCATCGACCGGCTGTTCGCGTCGTTCGAGGAGGCGCCGTTCGCGAGCGCGTCGATCGGCCAGGTGCACCGGGCCGTGCTCGAGGACGGGCGCGCGGTGGCCGTCAAGGTCCAGCACCCGGGCATCCACAAGGCGGTCGAGAGCGATCTCAAGAACGCGTCGGTGCTCGAGCCGATCGCGGGCCTGGCGGGCGGCAAGAAGCTCAACTCGAAGCAGGTGTTCGAAGAGATGAGCAAGCGGCTGCGTGAAGAGCTCGACTACGAGCTCGAGGCCGAGCGGCAGGAGCACTTTCGCAAGCTGCACGCCGGCGATCCGACGATCCGCGTGCCCGAGGTGATCGCGGGCCGGTCCCGGCGCCGCGTCCTGACGAGCACGCTCGCCCGCGGGCGTTCGCTCGAAGACGTCGCCACCGCCGACGAGGGCGAGCGCCGCGCGTTCGCCGAGACGATGTGGCGGTTCGTTTTCAAGGGCAACCTGATCGGCGCCGTCTTCAACGCCGACCCCCACCCCGGCAACTACCTGTTCGGTGAAGACGGCGTCGTCACGTTCCTCGACTTCGGCTGTTGCGAGCCGCTGCGACCCGAGCGGCTCGACAACGCCCGCGGCTTGCACAAGGCCGCCATCGAGCGTGACGAAGCGGCGTTCGCCAAGTTCGCGGGGCTGCTCCTCCACACCCGCGGCGGCGAGTGGGAGAAGATGGCCGTCGACTACTCGCGCCGCTGCTTCGAGCCGCTGTTCGCCTCGCCGTTCAAGATCACGCGACCGTTCGCGGCCGGGCTGGTCGAGCGGCTGAAAGAGATGGGCAAGAACGTCCGCAAGCTCCCGAAA
>CALKVR010000800.1 GCA_938004815.1 uncultured Polyangiaceae bacterium
CCCCCGGGGCCCCGCCCGCCACGATCACCGACACGCTCGCCCTCGATCATCCGGCGTGCACCGTCGAGAGCCGCGTGCTCGGCTGGCGGTTCGAGCTGTGGCCGCGGCTCTGCGACGACGCGCTCACGCACTGTCTCTTCGAGTTCGCATCGATCCAGAGCCAGGACATGCGGATCTCGCCTGTCGTCGGCAAGCGGCCCAAGGCCTTCGTCGAGGTCCGCTACCGCGGGCTCGAGCTTCGAGGCTTCGTCGATCTCGTGCCCGTCGCGGTGCACCCGAAGACCGAGCTACGCATGAACGGCTTCTTTTGGCCGGAGTACCTCCACGTCGACGAGGCCAAGCCCGGCCGCCTGGTCGTCTTTGGCGATCCGGGGCCCCACTTGAAGCCGGCCGCGCCGCTCCGGGTCGAGCTGGGCTGCGACGACGTCTCGTGGAGCCAAGAGCTCTACAGGAACTTCGACGAGCTCGAGAAGGCGTTCGGGGCGACGACGCCATCGCATTCCGTCGCGCTCGGGCCAGGGCCCGTCGTGATCGCCGGCGCGCCGGGCGGCAAGCCGGTGGCGACGCTCGCGGCCGAGGAGCCGCACGGCGCCTACGCCTACCAGACGAATGGTCGTGACAGATTCGTCATTACATGGGTCGACGGCGGCTACGCGTTCGGTTGGGTCCGAAGCGCCAAGATCAAAGAGGTGGAGACCGGCGTCGGGCATGGGTCGAGCGGCGGCGGCCGCGGGTTCATTCCGACGCCCACCGCGTGGACGGGCCTCCGCTGCGACGCCGACGTCCCGATCCTCGTGCGATCGCGCGATCGGCTGTTCGACGCGGGGCGCGTCCTTGCCGGCAAGCCGTTTTCGGTGGGCGACGAGATCGCACCCGGCCTCGTCGAGCTCGAGCTGCACCACCAGCGCTACACCGACGGCGGCAGCCCGCCCGAGCTCAAGGTCACCGACGATCTGCGCCTCGTCGACGACGCCAAGCTCGCGGTCGAGCGCCGCCTCTTGAAAGACTGCGAGCGTAATGTTCCCGGAGAGCCCGATTCGAGCCCCCCTCGCCGGAGGTGAGGGGGGTTGGGGGGTGAGCTCACAGGGACCAGCGTCACCCAGCACCCGCACTTCGCCAGCCCCTCCACACTGCTAACCTCGATCCCGACCATGGGTGTCCTCTCGCGGCTCATCCGGCGCACCGCTACGTCGTCGCGCAACGTGCTCGAGCTCGTCCGCGCCGGCCGCCTGGGTGAGCCCTACGGCGCGCCCCATCGGATCGTCGACCAGGGCGAGCACCACCGCCTTCGCCGGTACGAGACCTGCCCCGAGGACGACGCGCCGCCCGCGCTGCTCGTGCCGCCGCTGATGGTGACGAGCGAGGTGTACGACATCGAAGAAGAGCTCTCCGCCGTCGTCATGCTCGGTCGGGCAGGTGTCGTCCCCTACGTCGTCGACTTCGGCGCCCCCGAGCGCGAGAGCGGCGGTATGTCGCGCACGCTCGACGACCACGTCCTCGCGGTGGTTCGTTCGGTCGAGCTGATCACGCGGACGACCGGTCGCAAGGTGCACCTGTGCGGCTACTCGCAGGGGGGCATGTTCGCCTACCAAGCGGCGGCGTTCTTGCGTTCCGAGGGGGTCGCGTCGGTGGTCACTTTCGGCAGCCCGGTCGACATCCACAAGAGCTTGCCGGCGGTGCACAGCGACGCGGCCGCGGCCCTCATGCGTGTCGTCGAGCCGGTCGTGACGATGGGCCTCGAAAAGATCGAGGGCTTGCCCGGCACGCTCACCAGCACCGCGTTCAAGCTCGTGAGCCCGCGCAAAGAGGTCGAGCAGCGGGTCGACTTCGTCCGCAAGCTGCACGATCGCGGAGCGCTCGAGCGTCGCGAGGCGCGGCGTCGCTTCCTCGGCGGCGAGGGGTTCGTCGCGTGGCCGGGCCCCGCGTTTCGCGCGTTCGTCGAGCAGTTCATCGTTCACAACCGCATGATGTCGGGCGGCTTCGTGCTCGACGGGCGCACCGTGACGCTGGCCGATATCACGTGCCCCATCCTCGCCTTCGTGGGCGCGCACGACGACATGGCGCGGCCGGCCACCGTTCGCGCGATCACCAAGGCGGCGCCCGATGCCGAGATCCATTTCGCGGAGGTCGCGGCCGGTCACTTCGGGCTCGTGGTCGGCTCCCGCGCGAAGTCGGTGACGTGGCCGACCGTCGCGGGCTGGATCCAGTACTGCGAGCGCACCGCGCCCCTGCCTTCGATCTTGGCGCGCCCCGAGCCGCGCCGCCCCGGCGACGACGAGCCCGACGGCGCCGGCTTCGACGTCGACGTCGACATCGATCTGTTCGTCGATGCGGTGGCCGATACGGCCAAGGCCGCGTGGCGTCGTTTCGGGGACATGACCGCGAGCGCGACCGACGCCCTGGCTGCCATTCGCTATCAAGAGCCCCGTCTGCGCAGGCTCGCCGAGCTCACCCCCGATCCCCGGACGAGCGCGAGCCTGTGGCTCGCCGAGCGCGCCCGCGCCGAGCCCGACGCGACGTTCTTTCTCTACCAGGGCCGAGCGTTCACGTACCGCGACGCCGATACCCGTGTCTCGAACGTCGTGCGCGGTCTCTGGGCGTGCGGCGTGCGGCCCCGCGAGGCGGTGGGCGTCGTGATGGGCTCGCGGCCGAGCTTTCTCTCGGTCGTGACCGCGCTCGTTCGGCTGGGCGCGGTACCGGTGATCGCGCCCCCCGATGCGCCGGCCGAATGCATCGCCGGGGCGTTCACGACGGCAGGGGTCAAGCGCGTCGTGGCCGACCCGCAGCACGCCGCGTCCGCCGCTTCGATCGCCGGCGTCGAGGTGCTCGCGCTCGGGGGCGGGCCTCGGCGCGGGCCCTACGCGATGGGCATCGTCGACATGGAGGCGATCGATCCGACGGGGGTCGCGCTGCCCGAGCCCCTCGTGCTCGACGCGGGGCTCGCGAGGGATCTGGCGGCGGTGCTGCTCCGCCCCGCCGAGGGCGGCCAGCTGCGCGCGGCGCCGGTGACCAACCACCGCTGGGCGCTCTCGGCCCAGGGCGCGGCGGCGGTGTGCACCCTGAAAGATGACGATACTGTCTACTGCGCCGTGCCGCTCCACCACCCGGGCGGGCTCCTCGTGGGCGTGGGCGCGGCCCTCGGCGGCGGGGCTCGGCTCGCGCTCGCCGATGGCTTCTCCGCATCGCGGTTCTGGCCCGAGGTGCGGCGCTACGGCGCGACGGTCGCCTTCTACGCGGGCGAGATGCTGCGGCCGCTCGTGCACGAGAAGCCCTCACGCGGCGACCGCACCCACCCGCTTCGCCTCGTGGCCGGTAGCGGGATGCGGCCGGACTTGTGGCGCAAGCTCGGCGAGCGCTTCGGCGTGGGCGTGATGGAGTTCTACGCGTCGACCTCGCACAAGGTGATCATGGCCAACCCCTCGGGCGAAAAGGTAGGGGCGCTGGGGCGTGATCTGCCAGGCGGCGCGGCCACCGCCGTCGTCGCGTGCGACCTCGCGACCGGTGAGCTGCGGCGCGCGCAGCATGGGCGGCTCGTCCGCGCCGCCGTCGACGAGCCGGGGCTGCTCGCGGCGCTCCTCGACCCGGCCGACGAGGCGCCGGCGGGGACGATCGTCTCGGGCGCGTTCGCCGCAGGCGATCGCTACTACGTCTCATCCGACGTCGTGCGGCGAGACGCGAACGGCGACACGTGGTTCGTCGACGCGCTCTCGGGCTTCGTGGCCACCGCATCGGGGCCGGTGTCGACCCGGCAGATCGAAGAGGCGCTGTACGCCCTCCCGGAGGTCGAGCTCGCGGCGGCCTGGGCCGAGTCGAGCGCGATCGTCGCCTGTTACCAGGCCCACGACCCCATCCCCGACCAACGCATCGCCGAAGCGCTCTCGTCGCTCGCGCCCCACGCGCGGCCGGCTCGGGTCGCGCGCGCCGAGCGCATCCCTCTCACCGAGGGGTTTCGGCCCGACAAGGCGGCGCTTCGGCGTCGCGATCAGCCTGGCGCCGCACAAGAGGTCAAGGGCACTCTTCGGGGAGGCGCCTGAGTGAGCGTGTATCGGCCCCCGACGCGCCCGAGCTCGTGAAGTCGGCGTAGCCCGCGACGCCGGCGTCGTCTCGGTGCAAGAGCATGACGCTCGCCACGCCGCTCGGCCAGGCGAAGTCGGGCAGCAACCCAGGCGGCAGGGTCGGGTGGGCCGGTAGCGGCTGAGGCGTCGTCGGATCCTCGTGCACTTCCCAATATCGCTGGGGATCGGCCGTGAACTGGTCGGAGACGCGGACGAGGACGTCGCCGACCTCACCGGTGCCCCCGATGGCGACGTTGCCGTCGGCGGTGGGGGCAAAGGGAGCCAAGAGGCCGGGCGTGACTTCGAAGACGGACCCGTCGAAGGGTGTGATTCTCGTCGCCGTCTCCATCTCGCAGAAGAACGACGGCGGTGTCGAGACCGAGACCCTGGCCCACTCGCCGCCAGAGGCAAAAGGCCCGTAAGACAGGCTATCGGTCCCTCCGGGGCCGACCACACCGACCGTCGAGGTGCTGACGAGGTTGCCGGACAACCCCAGCGTTTGGTCCCGGGACGCCCCGCTCGCTCGATAGGCGGTCCCGGGCGCAGCGGTCACGACGATGTCGACGTTCAAGCGCTCGGTGCTGAACACGAACGGAATCTCGACCGAGGACCCGGGCACGTAGGGGACACCGTCGACACGGGCGAACGCCAGGGGGTCGGTGTTCGCGAACTCGGATGCGACGCCGAGGATATCGAAGCTCACGATGCCCGCGCATGCGCTCACCTCGTGCGTGATGGAGCCGGGGGAGCCATACACGCCGTTGACCCCGCCGCTCGTTACGAAGTGATACGAGTTGGCGCCGTCGACTGCGGGGATCACGAGCGTCACCGTCATCGGGGCTTGTTGAGGGCAGGGCACCAGCGGCGGCGGGCTGATTTGGATGTCTTTCGTGACCTTCGTCACGGCCGGCGTGACCCGGTATGACGACGCGATCGACGTCGCCCCTGACAAGTAGGCGAACGTGACGAGGTCGCCGTCGGTGGCCGGTGCGTCGACGGGCAGCTGGTCGCCCGTCCACCAGTTGCTGACAGTACCGTCAGGTGTGCTCACGGTGACGACGACGCCTGCGGGGTCGGCGTGAGAGGGGATGGTAGCGTCGACCTCGATCGTGCGGCCGATGGGGCCGCCGCCCGCGCCGCCGCCGCCCTCGGCCGCGCCGCCGCTCGACGTGCTCGCGGCGCTGCTACCCTGCGTCGCGGTGGATGCCGTGACCGCGCCGTCGTCGCTGCCGCCGCCGCCGTCGTTCGGTTGGACGAGCACCTCGCTGCAGCTGAAAAGGCATGCGGAGGCCGCGAGGACGGCTCTCGTCATCGCTCGGATGGTCTTGTGCTGGCGCATTCGTTCGGGAGCACTAGGTTCATCGCAGGTAGCGCGGCTCGCCGGTCTGAGGACGAAATCACAGCTCGTTCCACGTGAGCGAGCCGTCGCGAGAGTAGACGGCCATCGCGCGGCCGAGGATCGACGACACGTCGACGAACCCGAACATGCGCCCGTCGCGGCTGTTGCCGCGGTTGTCGCCCATGACCAGGACCTTGCCGGCGGGCACGCGCGCGGGGCCGAAGTCGGGGCCGCCGCCGTTGTCGAGCGAGAGCGGGTGGGTCTTGCCGTCGAGGGTCTCGTCGTGGTCGGTGCAGGCGACCTCTCGGCCGTTGAGGACGAGCTTGCCGTCTTGCACCGAGACCTCGTCGCCCTCGCGCGCCACGATCCGCTTGAGGAGAACGGTGCCGTCGGTCGGCGACTCGAGCACCACGACGTCGCCTCGGGCGGGGCCCGTCCAGCGCAGGAGCCAGGTGCTCGAGAGCGGGAGCCGCAGGCCGTACGCGGCCTTGCTGACGAACACGCGATCGCCCTCGTGGACGGTGGGGATCATCGAGCCGGTGGGGACGACGTAGTGGTCGGCGAGCGAGGCGCGCGCGGTGAGCGCCACGCTCACGAAGACACCGAGGCTCAGCAGATCGCGCCCCAGCCGTCGCCAGCGCGAGGGTCTCTGCTTGTCGTCTTCTCCGCTCACCTTGCGAAAGGTACTGCGCGGCGACCACCCGGTCAAAGCAGCCTCGACAGCCAGCGCGCCGGGCACTATCACTCGGTCGTGCTCGGTCGCCGCGCCCTCTGCCGCGCTGCCGTCGGCGCCCCGCTCGCGGCGGCGCTCGGCGGTTGCCTGTCGACGCGCGGCACGAACGTCCCGACCGGCCAGACCGCGCCGCCGTTTTCGCTCGCCAGCCACGACGGCACCACCGTCTCGCTCGACTCGCTGCTCGCGAGGGGGCCGGCCGTCTTGATCTTTTACCGCGGGCACTGGTGAACCTTCTGCCGCGCCCAGCTCGGTGAGCTGGCAGAAGAGCAGCGGGCGTTCTCGCAGCGCGGCGTCGGGCTCGCCGCGATCAGCGTCGACCCCAAGGACGAGTCGGTGACGCTGGCCGGCAAGCTCTCGATCCAGTTTCCGCTCCTCGCCGATCCCGGCCTCACGACCGCGCTCGCCTACGGCGTCGCGATGGAGGGCGAAGAGATCGCCGTTCCGGCCGTGTTCGTCGTGACCCGCGACAAGCGCATCGCCTTCAAGCACGTCGGCGAGTCGGTCGTCGATCGTCCGAGCGTCGGCGACATCCTCGACGAGGTCGACAAGCTCCGCAAATAGCGTGTCAGCAGGGGTAACTCTCGAACTGAGATTGATGCTCGTGAGAACCCGTCACAGCGGCCATCTGCACGGGCGAGGACCGTAAGGCCCGGAGCCCGGAGGCGGGGTGAGCTCGCGTAGCGAGCGAGGGGTCTGCATCAGACCCCTGGCTAAGGAGGCTCTGCGGGGCCGGCGCACGCGACGAAGAGATCTCTGCGAGGCGAGAGGGGGCTTCTTCTCCGGCGACGACGGCGCGACCTCGGCGGTTCGGAGAAACCTCGCAGCTAGCGTCACTCTCAGACCCACACCCTGTCAGCAGCCGGCTGCCGCAAAAGGCGGCGACTCGAGGGGGCTCGACTCGCTCTCGAGCGAGTCTTCGATGACCCCGACGATCTGCACCTGGCCGGCGCAGATCTTGTCCTTGATCGCCGGGTCGAGGGTGGCCGCCCCCGTGTCGACGGTGAACGTGACCAGCACGTCGCTGCCCGGTTCGACGGCGACCGGCGACGGCTTGTCGACGGCCACCGGCAGGCTCTCGACCACGACCGTGCCGTCCGACGCCTTGAGCGAGAACGAGGTGTAGGTCACCTGACTGGTTCCGCTCGCTCGGGCCCCCAGGTGGAGCTCCAGCGCGAAGCTGCCCTGCATGCCGAAGCCGAGCCCGCCCTGCGGCACCACCGTGAGCCCCGCGGCCCCGATCGTCGCGTCGACGAAGACCGCCGCGTCGGTGTCGATGCAACCGGCCGAGAAGAGAAGAGCTACCAACAATCGCTTGCTCATCGCGACCCATGGTAGCCTCGCACCGCCGACAACGCCGTACTCGTTCGACTCTTCGAGAGGAACCCCGCATGGACTTTGGTCGTCGAAGGTATTCGGTGCTCGCCGCAGCGGGCCTCTCCGCGTGCGCGGCCTTCATCGTGCCCCGCGTCGCCGCCGCCCAGGCCGAGTCGCTGACCAACGATCGCGGCGGGGCGGACACGCACCTGTTCCGCGCCCCCGTCGACTCCAAGGGCTTCTTTCACACGAACGGCGCCGACATCGTCGGGCACCTCGATTTCAGCCTCGGGCTGTTCCTCGACTACGGCTACGGCATCATGCCGGTCACCGAGAACAAGCACGGCGACGGCGAGTACCTGCTCGATCACTCGTTCCAGGGCACGCTCCAGTTCGACCTCGGCCTCGCCAACTTGTTCATCATCGGCATCTCGGCCCCGGTCGTGCTCGCGGGCCACGGCCAGCTGCTCGACATCGGCCCGAGCGCCGACCAGCTCTACGACGTCGACCAAGACTTCGCGCAGGGCCTCGAGTGGGTGGCGCTCCATACCAAGTTCCGCATCGTTCGCCCCGATGACGGCCCCAGCGTCGGCCTCGCCGCGATGGTTCAGGGCGGCGTCGGCGTCGCCGGCTCCGAAGACCTCATCGCCGAGCCAGGCGGGTTCATCTGGCCGCAGGTCGCGTTCGAGGGCCGCGCCGGCCGCGGGGGCTGGTTCCGCGTCGGCGTCAACGGCGGCTTCCGCGCGAGCTTCGGCGGGACGAACGCGGTTTTCGGCAACGACGCCGACGGCGATCCCGTCCTCGACTCGGGCGTCTTCGAGTACGGCCAGCTCGCGACCTCGAGCGTCGCGCTCAGCTTCCGCGTGGCCGAGCCCCTCGACATCGTCGTCGACAACTACCAGTCGTTCCTCGTCACCGGCGACAACGCCACCGCGCAGCGCATCAGCGCCGAGTCGATCGCGGGGCTCAAGGTCTTCATCGACGGCAAGTCGTTCCTCTACCTGGGTGGCGGCCCCGGCTACGGCCCCGGCTTCCAGACTGCGCGCGCGCGCGCGACGGTCGGCTTCGTGTTCGAGCCCTCGATCGGTGATCGCGACGGCGACGGCTTCAAAGACGACGAGGACGATTGCCCCGACAACCCCGAGGATCGCGACGGGTTCGAGGACGGCTACGGCGACTCGCCGAAGGGGCAGCTCGGCTGTCCCGATCCCGACAACGACAAGGACGGCATCCTCGACGTCGACGACGAGTGCCCGAACAACCCCGAGGACAAGGACGGCGACGAGGACACCGACGGCTGCCCCGAGAGCCGCGACGGCGACCGCGACGGCGACGGCATCCTCGACTCGCGCGACAAGTGCCCCGACGACCCCGAGGACAAGGACGGGTTCGAGGATCGCGACGGTTGCCCCGACCCCGACAACGACAAGGACGGCATCCCCGACGTCAAGGACGACTGCCCGAACGACCCGGAGGACAAGGACGGTGATCAGGACGAGGACGGCTGCCCGGAGCCGGACAAGAAGGGCCCGATCATCATCCGCGAGAACGAGATCCTCATCCTCGAGAAGGTGCAGTTCGCCACCGGCAGCGCCAAGATCCTCCCGCAGTCCGAGGGGATCCTCGACGCCGTGGCCCAGACCCTCAAAGAGCACCCCGAGTTCACGCTCCTCGAGGTGCAGGGCCACGCCGACGAGCGCGCGGCCGACGCCTACAACCTCCGTCTCACCAAGGACCGCGCCAAGGCCGTCATGGACGCGCTCCTCAAGCGGCAGATCGCGCCCAGCCGCCTGCGCTCGCAGGGCTTCGGCGAGTACTGCCCGCTCGAGGACGCGAGCACGCCCGAGGCGTGGGAGAAGAACCGGCGCGTCGAGTTCAAGATCGTCCGGAAGGACGGTCAACCGACCGACGTCGAGCTCGGCTGCGCCAAGGCGACCGAGAAGGGCGTGAAGTCCGCTCCCCCGTGACGTGAATTTGGCCCCGCGGGTGCGGCACGCTTACACAAGTGTCATGCGTTGCCTCACCCGCGCGCTCGTCGCCGGCGCCGGCCTGATCGTCTGTATCGTGGCGAGTCCGGTCGACGCGGCCGAGACGCGAAGCAAGACCCCCTCAGCCCCGCGCACCCAGAGCGTCGGCTCTCCGAACGAGGGCCGGCTCCACGGTGGCAAGAAGCTCGAGGGCTCCAAGTCGCTGAAGGCCGCTCGCGCGCACCGGTGGGGCGTGCCGTCGCTCGTGGGCATGCTCGAGCGGAGCGCCGCCCGCGTGGCCAAGAAGTTCCCCGGCGCGGTCTTGGTCGTCGGCGATCTCTCGCGCAAGGGCGGGGGCGACGTGGACGGTCATCGGTCGCACGAGAGCGGTCGCGACGCCGACGTCGGCTTCTACATGCGGCGCGGCACCAAGGCCTGGGCGCCGGGGCAGTTCATCACCATCGACGCAGACGGCAAGGCGGCGGGCTACCCGTCGGTGACGTTCGACGACGCGCGCAACTGGGCGCTCGTCGAAGCCTGGCTCACCGATCGTGGGGCGAGCGTGCAGCTCATCCTCGTCGCGCAGCACATCAAGCAGCGGCTCCTCGCGCAGGCCCGTCGCGCGGGGGCTTCACCCGAGCTCCAGAACCGCGCCGCGAGCCTGATGGTCCACCCGCGGCGGGGCCTCCCGCACGACAACCACTTTCACGTGCGCGTCGCCTGCCCGCGCTCGAGCGACGACTGCATCGAGCACGGAACCCGGGAGAAGAAAGCGACCGCGCAGAAGAAGCCCAAGCGGCGCACCGCCGGATCCGCCGAAAATCGGCCGACCACGACGAAGAAGCGCCGCACACCGAAGAAGAGCTGACCTTCAACGCAACCGAATCGCGGTGTAGGCTGCGCGGACCATGACGCAGCCAATCACGTTCAAGACGCCGGGCGGCGACGCCGTCGCCGGCGAGCTCGCGCTCCCGAGTGGCAGCGCGAAAGGCGCCCTCATCGTCGTTCACGAGTGGTGGGGCATCAACGTCGACATCCGAGGCTTGTGCGAGCGCTTCGCGGCCGAGGGGTACGCGGCGCTCGCGGTCGACCTCTTCGGCGGTCGTTCGACGTCCGACGCGAACGAGGCGGCGCGCCTCATGAACGAGATGAAGACCGAGGACGCGGTGGAGATCATGCGCGGCGCGGTCGAGCCCTTGAAGCAGCACGGCAAGGTCGGCGTGACCGGGTTCTGCTTGGGCGGTGGGATGACGATCGCGGCCGCCAACAACGTGCAGGGCCTCTCGGCAGCGGTCGCGTTCTACGGCGTTCCGCGCGAGGACTTTCAGAACTTCGGCGCGCAGACGGTTCCGATCCTCGGCCACTACGGCAAGACCGACGGCTTCATCCCGGCAGAGAAGGCGACCGCGATGCGCGACAAGGCAGTGGCGGCGGGGGCGAGCTTCGAGCTGCACCTCTACGACGCCGGTCACGCGTTCATGCGCGCGCACGACGAGGGCGTCTACGACGCGCCATCCGCCAAGCTCGCCTGGGACCGCACGCTCGCGTTTTTCGGCCAGAAGCTCGGCTGAACGCTGCTCGGTCGAGCGCTACTCGGCCGACGCTTCACCCGGCGCGTCGGCCTTTTGCTTCGCCTCTTCTTCGGCGATCTTCTTCTTCACGTCGGCCATGTCGAGGCTCCGGACCTTCTCCGCGACCTCGTCGAGGATCTTCGCCGGCAGCATGCCCTTTTGCGCGAACAGCAGGACGCCGTCGCGGAACACCATCAGGGTCGGGATCGACTGGATGTCGAGGGCGGCCGCGATGCCCTGCTCGTCTTGCGTGTTCACCTTGGCCCAGACGATGTCGGCGTGGCGCTCCGACGCGGCCTCGAAGACCGGGCCGAACATGCGGCAAGGCCCGCACCACGGCGCCCAGAAGTCGACGAACACCGTCTTGCCCTCTTCGGTCACGGTGGACTCGAAGTTCTTCTCGTTCAGCTCGATGGTTGCCACGCGTACGAATTAGCACGCCCCGAGAGCGCGCGCATGGTGGCGCAGGTGATCGCCGACGAACGTGGCGATGAAGTAATAGCTGTGGTCGTAACCCTCATGCGTGCGGAGCTCGAGCGGTTGGCTCGCGGCGGCGCAGACCTCGCGGAGCAGCTCGGGCCTCAGCTCGCGTTCGAGGAACTTGTCGGCGGTGCCCTGGTCGACGAGCAGCGTCCCGCGGAACGTCTTGCCCGACCGAATGAGCTCGACCGTGTCGTGCGCGGCCCAGCGGGCGCGGTCCTCACCCAGGTAGCGCGAGAACGCCTTCTGGCCCCAGGGCACTTGGCTCGGCGCGACGATAGGCGCGAACGCGGAGGCGCTCTGGTACTCGCCCGGGAGCCCCAGCGCGATCGAGAGCGCGCCGTGACCGCCCATGGAGTGCCCGAAGATCCCTCTGGCGTCGGAGCGGAGTGGAAACGCTTTTTCGACGAGGTCGCGCAGCTCGCGGGTGACCCAGGTGCGCGTCCTGTACGCGGCCGACCACGGGCTCTCGGTGGCGTCGACGTAAAACCCTGCGCCGATGCCGAAGTCCCAGCTCTCGTCGTCTCCGGGGAACCGCGTGGCGCGCGGGCTCGTGTCCATCGTGACGATCGCGAGGCCGAGCTCGGCGGCGAGACGCTGCGCGCCCGCCTTGGTCACGAACGTCTCTTCGCTGCACGTGAGGCCCGCGAGGTAGTAGAGAACCGGCACCCTGTCGCCGCGCAGCGCGGCCGGCGGCAGGTAGAGCGCGAAGCGCATCGGCCCTGCACACGCGGTGCTGTCGTGCTCGTAGAACGTCTGCGTGCCTCCGAAGGCGCGGTGCTCGGCGCGGGTCTTCATACGCCGCGAGCTTAACCTCATCTCCAGACCGGCGAGGTGGGAGTGCTCGATGGGCTCGATCTCTGCAAGCTCACCCCCCGACCCCCCTCCCTGCGTGAGGGGGGGAGTCTGTTGGGTGCAGATCCCCCTTTGCAATGGGACGCTCCTGTCTCGGCTCGAGGCCTCGGTCGCCATCTGCACGGGCGAGGACCGTAAGGC
>CALKVR010000801.1 GCA_938004815.1 uncultured Polyangiaceae bacterium
GACGAGAGCACGCCCTCGATCGGAAAGAAGCCTGCGCTCGGGAGGGCGGGCGGCAGGAACACGGGCGCACGCACGCCGGCGATCTTGGCCGTCTCGGCCGACACCTCGGCGTGGATATCGAAGATGTCGCGTTCGCGCTCGCTCCACGGCTTGACCAACATGCCGCCGAAGCCCGTGCTCGCGAACGTGATCTGGAAGCTGTGGCTGTACTCCGGCTTGGACGCGAAGATGCGCTGCACCTCGGCCGAATAGGTGGTGGTCTGCTCCAACGTGGCGTTCGCCGGGACGTCGAGCGCGGTGAAGATCGCGCCTTGGTCCTCGTTGGGGGCGAGCTCTTTGCCCGAGAACATGAACATCGGCACGGTCAGGATCGAGAGCGTGATCCAGACGAAGTAGACGAGACCACGGGTGCGGAGCGCGCCCGCGAGCATCCGGTCGTAGGTGCGTCGAACCCACTCGAACGAGCGGTCGATGTTGCGCGCCAAGAAACCCTGGCCGTGCTCGGCCTTGAGCAGGCGCGAAGCCATCATCGGTGAGAGCGTGAGCGCGACGACGCCCGATATGAAGACGGCGCCGGCCAATGTGAACGCGAACTCGCGAAACAGCGCCCCGGTGAGGCCGCCCTGAAAGCCGATGGGGGCGTAGACGGCCGCGAGCGTGATCGTCATCGCGATCAGCGGCCCGACCAGCTCGCGCGCGCCGATCAGGGCGGCGTCGAACGGCGACTTGCCCTCGCGGATGTTTCGCTCGACGTTCTCGACGACGACGATCGCGTCGTCGACGACGAGGCCGACCGACAACACGACCGCGAGCAGGGTGAGCAGGTTGAGGGTGAAGCCGAACACCTGCATCAGGAACACGGCGCCGATCAGGGACACGGGGATGGCGACGATCGGGACGACCACCGTCCGGAGCGAGCCGAGGAACAAGAAGATGATGACGATGACGATCAAGATCGTCTCGGTCAGCGTCTTGACCACCTCGTCGATCGCGTCCTCGATGTACTTGGTCGAGTCGAAGGCGATGCTCGCCTCCATGCCCGACGGGAGCTCGGCTTGAACGAGCTTCATCTCGTCGCGAACGCGCGCGATGACGTCGAGAGAGTTGGCGTTGGGGAGCACCCACACGCCCATGAACACGGCGCGCTCGCCGCTCATGCGCACGTCTTGCTCGTACGTCTCGGCGCCGAGCACCACCTCGGCCACGTCCTCGAGGCGCACCAGGGTGTCACCCTCTTGCCGCACCACCAGCTTTCGGAACTCTTCGACGCTGCGGAGATCGGTGTCCGCGGTGAGGTTGACCTCGACCAGCGCGCCCTTGGTCTGGCCGATCGCCGAGAGGTAGTTGTTGCTGGCGAGCGCCTGACGCACCTGGGTCGGCGAGACGTTCAGCGCCGCCATGCGATCGGGCTGTAGCCAGGCGCGGATGGCGAACGCGCGCCCGCCCAGGAGGTCGGCCCGCTGCACGCCCTCGATGGCCGAGAGCCGCGGCTGGACGACGCGAATCAGGTAGTCGGTGACCTGGTTGTCCTCGAGGATCGGCGACTTGAAGCTGAGGTACATCGCCGCGACCTGCGCGTCGGACGGCTCGATCGAGATCGACGGGAACTCGGCCTCGGGGGGCAGATCGGAGCGAACCTGGTTCACGCGCGCGGTGATGTCGGCGAGCGCAGCGGCCGAGTCGAAGTTGAGCTGAAGGCGGGCGCTGATGGTCGAGAGGCCCTGCGTGCTCTGCGACTCGATGTAGTCGATGCCGTCGGCGGCGGCGATCGACCGCTCGATCGGCGTGGTGATGAAGCCGCGGACGAGGTCGGCGTTCGCGCCGACGTAGGCGGTCCGAACCGTGATCGTCGCGCTCTCGATCTTGGGATACTGGCGAACGTTGAGGGACCGGATCGCCTGCAGGCCCGCCACGATGATGACGAGGTTCACCACGAGCGCGAGCACGGGCCGGCGGATGAAGATGTCCGTGAACTTCATTTTGTCGCCTCAGCGATTCTCGGGCTTGGGATCGAGCGACGGCTGAGGGATGGCTTCGTCGGTGATGTAGATGGGCGCGCCATTGCGCAGCTTGAACGCGCCCGTCGTCACGACCTCTTTGCCAGCCTCGAGCCCCTCGAGCACGGCGACGAAGTCGCCACGCTGCGGCCCCGTGCGCACGAACTGCTGGCGCGCGACCTTGACCGGCTTGCCCTCGGGCGTCTCGCGCGTGCCGGGCGCGTCAGCCGGCTTGTCCTCGACGACGAACACCGAGTCGCCGTAGGGGGCCCGCACGAGCGCCGTGAGCGGCACGATCACGTGGGTCTTTTTCTCGGGCAGGACGACCTGGACGTCGACGAACATGCCAGGGCGCAAACCCTCGGTCTTCGCTGCCACCGCGGCGCGTACCTTGATGCTCCGCGTGCTGGGATCGATGCTGGGACAACTCTTGATGTTCCTGTGGACCTGGGCG
>CALKVR010000802.1 GCA_938004815.1 uncultured Polyangiaceae bacterium
TCGTCGCGATCGATCTCGCGACCGGCGCGACATCGATCGCGCGCGACGCCCTCGCGGGCACGCTCGACACTCCTCTCGTATCGCAGCCGCGCGCGATCACGTACCCGACCTCGGACGGCGACACCGCGCACGCGAACTTTTACGCGCCCCACAACCCCGCCTTCGACGGCCCGCCTGGGGCGCGGCCGCCGGTGGTCGTGGTCGTGCACGGCGGCCCGACCGGCTGCGCGAACACCGAGACCCAGCTCTCGATTCAGTTCTGGACGACGCGCGGGTTCGCGGTGCTCGACGTCAACTACCGCGGCTCTACTGGCTTCGGCCGCACGTACCGGGAGAAGCTCCGGGGCCGTTGGGGCGTCGTCGACGTCGACGATTGCGTGGCCGGCGTCCAGTGGCTCGCGGCCGAGGGTCTCATCGATCCCGCGCGTGCCATCATCCGCGGCGGGAGCGCAGGGGGATACACGGTGCTCCAAGCCCTCACCGACCACGACGTCTTCCGCGCGGCCGCGTGCCACTACGGACCGAGCGATCCGCGGAGCTTCGTGCACGAGACCCACAAGTTCGAGAAGCACTACGATCACGTGCTCTTCGGCACCGGCGACGCCTACGAGCGGGCGCTCGACGAGCGCGCCCCGATCAAGAAGGTCGATCGCATCCGCGCGCCCGTCATTTTCTTCCAGGGGATGGAGGACCCCGCCGTCGTCCCGTCGCAGACCCGGCGCGTCTACGACGCGCTCGAGGCGCGCGGCATCGACACCGAGTACCACGGGTACGCGGGCGAGCAGCACGGGTTCCGCAAGGCCGAGACGATCATCGACGTCTACGAGAGAGAGCTCGCGTTCTATCGGCGCGTGCTCGCGCTCTGATCTCGGGACGAACGGTCAGGGCACCAATAGCCCCGCGGGAATCGGCGGACACTCGAGCGTTCGCAAAAACTCCACGATCGCTTCCACGTCATCGCCTCCGACCTGCACGTCGTCGAGGAGCGGATCGCGCTCCCCGAGGATGTCGCCGCCGTCATCGTCGTCGTCATCGCCGTCACCGTCGCGTCCCCGTCCGCGACCGCCACGACCTCCCCTTCGGTACGTGTCCTCGATGAACGCTTCGAGATCGGTGTGCTCGCCGAGATGGCCGAAGCGGGGGCGTTGGGTCACACCGCGCAAGCTCGCGGTTCGAAACGCTCCGAGGGTGCCGCTCTCCTCCCCCATCTCCGCGAGCCGCGCCGCGCCCGCGACCGGGTCATCGGAGTAGACGCTCGCGCCGTTCAGCTCGTCGGCGACGATCTCGGCGATGACAGCCTCGCGTCCGCGGTCTGCTTGGGCGCCGGTACCGCGAACGAGGCCGAGGTTGTGGAACAAACCGTCCGAGAACGCGGGGCCGGCGTGGCACGCCGTGCAGCCGCTCCGGACGAGCTCTGCTGCGCCTTCGAGCTCGCGTTCGCTGAGCTCGATTTCACCTCGCGCCCATCGGTCGAACCGGGTGTCGCCGCACGTGAGCCGCCGCTCGTACGCCTCGATCGCCTTCCCGACATTGACGAAGACACGCTGCACGGCGTCCTTGCTCTCGGCCGAGAGACCGTCCCACGCAGGGTGGCCCGGCCGCACGCCCGGTGGGACGTCCTCGAGGTGCGGTAGCGCGCCGAAGACCGCTTCGTACTCGCTCGGCATGGTCGATGCGACGAAGAGCGCGACATCCGTACGGGTGAAGCGCATCTCGCGCTCGTTCTCGAGCGCCAGCAACGGCTGACGCCACACCGTGTCGGCCCGCCCGTCCCACAAGAGGAACGGCATGAGGGCGGCCGAGGTGATGGGGAGCGCGTGGCGGCCGCCTTCCAGGTTCTCGACGCCGAGAGAGAGGCGCCGGTCGTCGACGAACCCGAGGTCGGCATGGTGGCAGTCGGCGCACGACACGGTACCGTCGGCGCTCATGCGGCGGTCGAAGAAGAGCTTCTGACCGAGCGCGGCCGCATCGTCACGGTCGGCGTACGCGTTGGTGGAGGACGCCGGCAGGTCCGCCGATGAAAGCGCGAACGAACGTAGATCGTCGGCCTCGCCGGCCGACGAGCGGTCATCATCACAGCCAGACCAAAGGGCGAGCATGATCGGCGCGGCCGTGGCGCAGGCACGCGCCGCGGCCCGCCCACTTCGTGTGAGCATAGGACCTCGAAAGGATGGGGGTGGGATCAGCGAGAGGGTTCGATGGCGGCGCCGGCAACGGCTTCCATCTCGGCGCGGCGCAAGGCCGACGGGTAGCGCGCGAGGAAGCGCCGAGCGGCATCACGCGCGTCGGTGCGCCTGTCCGCCCGCAAGAGCGCGACGACTTCCATGTAGGCGACGTC